>JALUMR010000178.1 GCA_027055805.1 Campylobacteraceae bacterium | reverse complement strand
AAAACAATTTAATTATAAAGCAAAATAGAACCAAGTATAAACTCCCAACTTTTAATTTTAATAATTTTCCAACATTTCCTGTAATTGAAAATAAACCTAAAATATTTTTAGATTCTATAAATCTTATTCAAGGATTTAGAAAAATATCATCAGCCATTGATAATAACAATCCAAAATTTGAACTAAATGGAGCACTTTTAGATATTAAGAGCACATCTACCATGTTAGTGGGTACCGATACTAGAAGATTGGCTGTAGATACAATAGAGAGTCAAAATGAATTTGAATTTTCATTAATTATTCCTAAAAAAGCTATTTTAGAAATTCAAAAACTTTTTATAGATAAAATAGATATCTATTATGATGATACCAATTTAATTATACAAAATAAAAATCATTACTTTTTTACCAGACTTATTAATGGAAATTATCCAGATTATCAACGAATTATTCCAAATGAAAGTAAAATTTCAATAAAATTACCAAAAAAAGAGATAATTGATTCTATTAAAAAAGTTACACCTGTTTCACAGGAAATCAAACTTACATTTTCTGAAAATGAAATAACGTTTGAAGCATTAACCACAGACAATAAAGAAGCCAAAGATCAACTAGTACTTAATACAGGATTAAATTCAAATTTTGAATTAAATGTAAATTCTAAATATCTTTTAGATTTTATAGCTCAAGTAGAAGAGAATGAGTTTGAACTGCTCTTAAATGAACCAACATTACCATTTGTTTTAAAAGACAAAAACTTTATAACAGTTATTATGCCTATAATTGCATAAAAAGAGGAAAAATATAAATGTCAACCAAATTTATTTTTGTTACAGGAGGAGTTTTAAGCTCTCTTGGAAAAGGAATTACTGCAGCAAGTATAGGAACACTATTAAAACATTCAGGATATAGAGTAGGAATTCTAAAATTAGATCCGTATATCAATGTGGATCCTGGGACTATGTCACCTCTTGAACATGGAGAAGTCTTTGTGACTAAAGATGGTGCTGAAACTGACCTTGACTTAGGACACTATGAACGGTTTTTAGATAGTGCATTAACCCAAAACAACAACTTTACCACAGGTAGAGTTTATAAAACCGTTATTGAAAATGAACGTTTAGGTAAATATCTTGGAAAAACCATTCAAATTGTTCCTCATATTACAAATGAGATAAAAGAACGTATTATCAAAGCAGGTGAAGATAAAGACATTTTGATGGTAGAATTAGGTGGAACAACAGGAGACATGGAAGGAATGCCCTTTCTTGAAACCATTCGTCAAATTAAACACGAAATGGGACGTGAAAATGTAATGAATATTCATGTTACATTACTTCCTTATATTCGTACAGCAGGTGAGATTAAAACCAAACCAACTCAACATTCAGTTCAAGAACTTAGACGTATAGGAATTACACCTAGAATGCTAATCCTTCGCTCTGAAACACATGTTCCTTCTGATATTCGTCGTAAAATTGCTTATACTTGTGATGTTGATGAAAAGTCAGTTATTGTTGCTTTGGATGCTCCAACAATTTATGAAGTTCCTTTAAACTTTTTGGTTCAAGATATTTTAGAACCTATTGCAAAAGAATTAAATTTAGGTGAACTAAAACCCGATATGAATCGTTGGCGTGATTTGGTTTCTAAAATTATTAAGCCAACCCATAAAACGACCATCGCTTTTGTTGGTAAATATTTAGACTTGAAGGAATCCTACAAATCACTAACCGAAGCACTTATTCACGCAGGAGCCAACCTTGATGCTGAAGTTGAGATAAAATGGGTTGATTCTGAAAAAATAGAGAATAATGGTGCTAAAAAATACCTTATCGACTGTGACGGAATCTTAGTGGCAGGTGGTTTTGGTGAACGTGGTGTTGAAGGTAAAATTCAAGCCATTCAATATGCAAGAGAAGAGAAAATACCATTTTTAGGTATCTGTTTAGGAATGCAACTCGCCATGGTTGAGTTTGCACGTAATGTTCTTGGACTAGAAAGTGCTACCTCAGTAGAGTTTAACAAAGATACAGAAAATCCAATTATTTTTTTAATTGATGAATTTATAGATGCTGCTGGTTCAAAACAAGTACGTACTTCAACTTCACCTATGGGTGGAACCATGCGTCTAGGTGAATATGAGTGTAATACCAAAGAAGGTTCACACCTTCGTGAAGCATATGGTGCATCGACCATTTTTGAGCGTCATAGACATAGATATGAGGCCAACCCTAAGTACCGTGAAGTTTTGGAAAGCAATGGTATGGAGATTACAGGTGAATCTGATGGGCTTATAGAAGCTGTTGAAGTAAAAGAGCATCCTTGGTTTTTAGGTGTTCAGTTTCACCCTGAGTTTACATCACGTTTACAAAATCCAAATCCTGCAATTTTGGCTTTTGTTAAAAATGCGTTAAATAGATAAAATAATCATAGGTGTGACCCGTCACACCTACGGAACTAAAGGACAAAATATGCCCTACCCCAAAACAACCCCACAAACCATAGAAAAACTTTTACAGTCTCGTTTTATTAATGAAGGTTTTTTATCTCTCTCTGACCTCCCTAAACCTTCAACTTTTAAAGATATGGACAAAGCCACAGCTCGTATAGTTCAAGCCATTCACCAAGGTGAAAAGATTATGCTCATAGGTGACTATGATGTAGATGGTATAACTTCTACTACACTGATGAAAATGTTTTTTAATGAAATAGGTGTTGAACTTGAATGGATTATTCCCAATCGATTTACCGATGGATATGGTCTTTCACCCAATCTTATCCCTCGTATTATTGGGTCTGATTTGGTTATTACTGTAGACAATGGTATTTCAGCTGTTGAGGCAGCGAGACTCTGTAAAGAAGAGGGGATTGATTTAATTATTACTGACCATCATATTGTGCCAAATCCAATACCTAAGGCTTTTGCTATTGTTGACCAAAAACAAGATGCGTGTTCTTTTCCTCATGCAGAAGTGTGTGGTGCTCAAATTGCTTGGTATCTCATAGCATCTCTTAATAATGCATTAAACAGTAAAATAGACATAAAAGCATACCTTGGGCTAGTAAGCATAGCAATCGTTGCTGATATGATGCCCCTACAACATATTAACCGTGCCATGGTGGTAGCAGGTCTAAAACTCTTAAATCGCTCTGAATTACCTGCCATTCGAGCGTTTATGGAGAAGCTAGATAAAGTTACATTAAATGCCGATGATATAGGTTTTCAAATTGCTCCTGTATTAAACTCTGCAGGAAGAATGGACGAGGCTAAATGGTCGGTAGAGTTTCTGCTTAGTCAAAATATTTATGATGCACGGGTACGTTTAGAGCGTTTGATAGATTTTAACAATGAAAGAAAAGCTATAGAACAACAAATTACTGATGAAGCAGTGGCTTTGGTAAACCCAAATGATAAAGTAATTGTTGTTGTAGGTGATAGTTGGCATGAAGGTGTGGTAGGTATTGTGGCAGCAAGGGTAGGGCGACGCTTCGAGAAGCCAACCATTGTACTGACAGAGAGTGAAAATGGTGATTTAAAAGGTAGTGGACGAAGTTTTCATGTTTGTGATTTATTTAAAATTACTGAGCCTTGTCGCCCTATTCTCCATAAGTTTGGTGGACATACGGCAGCTATTGGGTTAAGTCTTCCTAAAGAGAATTTAGATATTTTTAGAAAACAGATCAATGAAAATTATGCAAAAGAGAACTATACTGAAAGCTCTTTTGACCCAGATATTATAGGTGAACTAAGTTTTTCACATATAGATTTTAATCTTGTGAATATGATAAAGTCGTATGAGCCGTATGGTCAAGGTAATCCACGAGCCAAATTTATTACAAAAAATGTCACCATAGAAGATGTAAATGATATGGGAAAAGAGAAAGAGCATCGACGTTTTACTTTTTCACATCAAGGATTAACCCAACAAGCTGTGCTTTTTAAGACCAAAGAAGTTTTTCACATAGGGCAAGTGATTTCGGTGATTTATGGAATTAATGAGAACCACTTTAACAACAGAGTTACACTGCAACTTATGGTAGAGAAGATTATAGTCTAATTAAGGGTGCATCTATAAGAAAACAATATAATTTTTTATAGGAGATTTAAATGTATAAAAAGATTATATTATTGTGTGCTTTATTGTTTATGAGTACTTATGCTATTGCAGAAGAGAATAAAGATACCAATAGCACAAAAAACATGGTTAAAAAGAAGAAAACCCTTTCAGGAAAAAAACTGGTAGTATTTGTAAGTAATGGTAATCTACAAGTAGCTGGTATGGGGTTTGGTATTGCCTTAAGTGGAGTAAAGCAGGGGGCTGATGTTACTATTGTTATTGGTGCTAATGCACTTAAGTATGCTTTCAAAGAGGGTGACCAAAATATCTATTTTGCAAAGGGTAGAACACCTAGAGCATTATTAAAGGAAGCATTAAAAAGTGGAGCAGAGGTTCAGCTTTGTTCAGCCAATACTGAAGAGATGGGACTTGATGAAGATGATTTTATAGTAGGTATCAAGCTGGTGATTTCTACAGAAATATTTGCTAAAGTATATGAAGAGGGAGTCAGAGTTATTAGTTTTTAGTATATATATGCCAAAATGAATATTTTTAATATAATTAAATTTCATTTTGACTGTTTTATTCACATGGTGAATACTCTGTGAATAACTTTTTTCTTTAAATTGGACTTTTTGAAAAATATTACAATTTGAAATATTTCTTCTCTTCTTTAAATAAATTTATTATAATGTCTTTATGTATAATAAAAAGAAAGAGAGACTCTATATTTCAGAGCTACTAGAAGACCCATCCGTAACCTACCCAGCTTATTATGTATTAAGCAATTCAATGTTAAAAAATGAGATGCTACATTATGCTCTTATTGTTTTACACTCTTTGGACTTTGAGCATTATGAGCACCCTACTTCCTATGAAGATATCTTTGCTATGTTTACAGGGGGAATGTACCCTATTTATAAAGAGATGTACGTAGTAGGATTTTTTGGTGGTAAAATGATGTATTTGGAGAGTAATGGTTGGAAAGGTATGCCATGCACGGAAGATGTCTTTAAAATGGAAAATTGGATGGTTTGTTAATGCTGTTATAGATGTGAAAATTATTCACATCTTTAGAAATTAAAGGTACGAACAGCAGTAATCTGTAATCTCTTTTACATTCACTTGGAACTTTGAGTTGGCAGGTACATTAAAACTCTCACCACCTTTTACGGTTACCCACTCATTTGAATCTGCCAGTTTATACTCTAACTCACCAGCTGTTATCTCCATAAGTTCAGCAGCTTCTGTTCCAAACTCAAACTCACCTTTTTGCATGTAGCCCAAAGTTTTTTTACTTCCATCTGTGAAGTGTATGGTTCTACTTGTCACTGCTCCATCAAAATAACTGTTACCTGCTATGTCTACTGTTACATTTTCAAAACGCATTTTTTTCCTTATGTTGTTAAAATTTTGAACATTATAGCAAAAGAGAAGAGAAAAAATAGGGCTAAAATAAGGGCTTTTTTATTTTTTTTAATACCATGGGTTGATTTTACTAGTTAAATGGCTTATTTTTGATTTTAGAGGGGATTATGAAGTTTTTGAGATATTTTGATAATAAAGGGTAGACACATTGGTCTACCCCTATATGTTGCATAGGTTAAAAGATTTTAAAAACATATTGAGCCGTAGGGGTAGACCGATGTGTCTGCCCATGTTGTCCTATAATATTATTGACACCCAATACATTCTTGAGAACGGTCTTCAATATCATTTGAGGCTTCAGGAGATTGACTTCTTAGATAGTAGGTTGACTTCAATCCATACTTCCAAGCATTCATGTAAATCTCATTGAGGTATTTACCACTTGCTTTGTCAAGTGTAATGAAAATGTTAAGCGATTGTCCTTGGTCAATCCACTTTTGTCTAATAGCTCCTGCTTTAATCAATACATTTTGGTCAAGCTCATAAGCAGGAGTATAATACTCCCAAGTATTAGGTGACAAGTTAGGGGCTACTACGGGGACAAGACCTGACAAGTTCTCTTCAAACCATTTACGTTTGTAAACAGGTTCAATTGCTTGTGTTGTACCTGTTAAGATAGAGATTGATGAAGTAGGTGCAACTGCCATCAAGTAACCATTACGCATACCATCACTCTTTACTTTCTCTTTAAGTGCTAACCAGTCATGTGTATAACCAAAGAGTCCACCACGGTCAACCAGTTTACATGCTTCTTCATTTGCATTGTCAATAGGGAAGACACCTTTGCTCCATTCTGAACCTTCATAGGTTGGGTACTTTCCTTTCTCTATAGCTAAATCAGATGATGATTTAATAGCATAGTAAGATACTGACTCCATTACTTCATCTACTTTATGAAAGTGTTCATTTGAACCCCAAACTATTTTTGACTCAGCCAACATTTGAGCCTCGCCCATAACACCTAAACCAATGGCACGAGTTTTTTCATTTGTCTTTTTAACTTTTGACAATGGGTAAAAGTTTAAGTCAATAACATTGTCAAGCATTCGTATAGCAATAGGAACAACTCTCTCTATATCTTCTTTAGTATTGATTTTTGATAAGTTAATTGATGCAAGGTTACAGACAGCTGTGTCACCATCGGTCTGTTCTTTGTCAACCATCCAAATTTGTTTACCTTCAATAGAGTCAAGTGCTGTAATCTTTTTGGCAGGTTTTGTCATACCACTGTCAACGGTCACCATCTCCTCTTCTTCTAGTACTGTTACTGAGTTGTCAGAGAATGTTAACTTGATTTTGTAATGGTTTGGTGCAGTGTTTTGGAAAATCTCAGTACATAAGTTAGAGCTTCTAATGATTCCTGTATGTTTATTTGGGTTGGATCTATTGGCTGCATCTTTAAAGGTTAAGAAAGGGTTACCTGTCTCAAAGTAGCTTCGTAAAATCTCTTTCCATAAACCTTTGGCTGAAATGGTTTCTCTTGCAATATCATTGCTTCCACTTTCCAATTCAATATAACGCTTTTCAAATGCTTCACCATAAAGGTCAGTTAATTCACGAACTTCATAAGGGTCAAAAAGTGTCCATCGTCCATCTTCTTGAACTCTTTGCATAAAGAGGTCGTTTAACCATAAAGCAGGAAAGAGGTCATGTGCTCTTCTTCTCTCTTCTCCTGAGTTTTTCTTAAGGTCAAGGAAATCTCTTATGTCAATATGCCAAGGCTCAACGTAAACAGCAATAGCACCTTTACGTGTTCCTAGTTGGTCAACTGCTATGGCAACATCATTGGCAATTTTCAAGAAGGGAACAATTCCACCTGCTGCATGTTTGTGTCCATCTATGTATGAACCCATACCTCGAACCTGTGACCAGTCCCAACCGATTCCCCCACCAAACTTTGACAAGAGTGCCATCTCTTTGTAAACATCAAAGATACCTTCAATATTGTCAGGGCTTGAACCAATGTAACACGATGACAACTGGTGTCTAGGTGTACGAGCATTAGAGAGGGTAGGTGTGGCAGCCATGACTTCAAACTTTGACAAGATGTCATAAAACTTTTTTGCCCATGCTTGACAATCAAACTCATTTTGAGCTAAGAACATAGCAACGCCCATAAATAGTTGTTGAGGAAGTTCTATAGGCTCTCCATTTTTGTCTTTTAGTAAATAACGGTCGTAAAGTGTTCGTATACCCAAGTAGTTAAACTGTAAATCTCGTTCAGGAACTAAGTAAGCGTTTAAGTCATCAATATCATATTTCTCTTTTAATCCTAAAAGAATTCGACCTTCTTGCTCTCCTCTCTCAAAATATTTACTTAAGTGAAAGTAGGGTTCACCTTTGACTCCACCAACATTACGACCTACTTTATGATACAGGTCGTAAAGAAAAAGTCTTGATGCAGCAAATGTCCAGTTGGGTCTGTCTATGTCAATCTTGTCAACAGCTGTTTTAATGAGTGTTAACTGAATGTTCTCGGAACTTATCATGTCTTGAAATTGTAAATTAGCATCAACTTCTAGTTCACTCTGACTAACTCCTTCTAAATCTGCTACTGAAGCAGAAGTGTATTTTTGAATTTTTGTAATGTCCAATGTTTCCACTCGACCACTTCTTTTGACAACTCTTATCATATAATTTCCTTTATTTTTCTTGTTTTATATTACTTGAAATTTTCTTTCATTTTATTAAAAAGATATTGTTTTTTATTTAGTTTATTTTTGTTGAATTATTAGTGTTTTTTATCTCGTTCACAAGCTCCAGCTTAGGAACGCATAGAGGAGCAATAATAACAAATGATGCTATTGTGACTCCTTTATTAAAGTAATGAGACAGGAGATTCATTACCTGAATGAATTATTGTATTATTTAAATACTCTTTCAAAAATTTTATCTACATTTTTAGTATAGTAGTCAAAGTTGAAACACTCACGAATCTGCTCTTCACTTAATGACTCACCAAGCTCTTCATCAGCCAATAAGTATTGAAGATAGAGTGATTCACCTTTTTCATTGGTTGAAGGTTTTCCTTGCTGAATCTCTTCCCAAACTTTCATGGCATTTCTTTGAACTATTCGGTAAGCATCTTCACGACTTACTCCTGCAAGAGGGAGTTCAAGTAGAACTCTTTGAGAAAATACAAGTCCACCTGTAAGGTTTAAGTTTTTCATCATATTCTCAGGCATTACTGTTAGGTTAGCAATAACACTGTTCATTCTGTGCAACATGAAGTCAGTTGTTATAAATGCATCTGGTAGCCAAAAACGCTCTGTAGAAGAGTGGCTAATGTCTCTTTCGTGCCATAATGCTACGTTTTCCATAGCAGGGGCAGCGTAGGCTCTAATCATACGTGCAAGTCCTGTTATGTTTTCTGTAAGGATAGGGTTTCTTTTGTGAGGCATGGCAGATGAACCTTTTTGACCTTTAGCAAAATACTCTTCAGCTTCATAAACTTCTGTTCGTTGTAAGTGTCTTACTTGTACTGCAAACTTTTCAATACTTGAAGCCATTAAAGCCAATGCTGTTGCTAGTCTTGCGTATCTATCTCTATGTACTACTTGGTTTGAACATGGTTCAGGTTTTAAGCCTAACTCTTCCATAGCATACTCTTCAAGTTCTAGTGGAGCGTGTGCAAAGTTACCCATAGCTCCACTTATTTGACCTACAGATATCACTTCCATTGTCTGTTCAAGGTTTGTTAAGTGACGAGCCATTTCATCATACCAAACTGCTAAGGTTAAACCAAAAGTAATAGGCTCTCCATGAATACCATGTGAACGTCCTACCATAAGTGTCATCTTATGTTCTTCTGCTCTTTTTTTAATAGACTCCATAAGCATCTTTGTATCAGTAATAATGATTTCTAATGAAGCTTTCATCTGAAGTGCCACACCTGTATCAACAGCATCTGAACTTGTCATACCATAGTGAAACCATCTTGACTCATCTCCTAGACTTTCACTAACACTTGTATTAAATGCAATCAAGTCATGTTTTGTTATCGCTTCTATCTCTTCAATTCTCTCTACTGTAAAAGAGGCATTTTCAACAATCTTTTTACAATCTTCATCAGGTATAAGCCCCAATCTGTTCCAAGCTTTTACAGCTGCTTTTTCTACTTCTAGCCATGCTGTATAGCGTGCATGTTGTGTCCATTTTTCTGCCATCTCTGGTCTTGAGTATCGTTCTATCATTTTGTGAGTTCCTTAGTGAAGAGTATTAGATTTTTATGATAGAATTCTACCAAATAAGCAGTTATATAAAGGTAAAAATATGCCATTCGTTAAACGTCCTTTTCATGTAGAAAAACCGACTAAAGCTTTTCTATTTATTATGCGTCAATTTAACTTTACACAAGGTGAGGCACAACGTCTTATAGCAAAAGGTCGTATACTTATTGATGGAGAATCCATTTACTATACAGGTCAAATTATAGAAGGTGATATAGAAGTTGTCTATTTTGAACCTAAAAGTAGAGGAGTAAAGCCAATATTTGTTGACAAAAACTTTTTAGTTTTTGACAAGCCATCTGGAGTATTAGTTCACCCTAATACTATGGCAACTGAATACTCAATGCTTGATGAAGTACGAACCCACTCAGGGCAAAATGCAAATGGTACACATAGAATAGACATGGAGACATCAGGTCTTTTTTTAGCTTCACGACATAAAAATGCAGAGCGTTTTTTAAAAGGCTCATTTGAAAAAAGAACCATTAAAAAATCTTATTTGGCATGGGTAGTAGGGGAGTTAACAGAACCATTTATAGTAGAAGAGTCTATATCTGTTAGAAAAGATTATACAAGCTGTAAGCATAAGGTAGAGATATCTAAAGGGGGTAAATCAGCTAAAACGGAGTTCATCCCTTTAGAGTATGATGCAGAACTTGACACGACTTTGGTAGAGTGTAAACCACATACAGGAAGACTACATCAAATAAGAATCCATATGTTTCACGTGAAACATCCCATCTTGGGAGACCCTATATATGGGACATCTTTTGAAGCTTCTGACAAGTATCTTGACATGAATATTACAGAAGAAGAGAGACTCATAGAGACAGGGGCAACACGACTTATGCTTCATGCAAACACCCTACTTTTTACTTATGGTGCAAAGTATTTTATCAAATCTAGGGTTAATTTTCGTGAGGCTAAGGTGGAGATTTGTCCTACGGATAGAAGAAATTTTTTTTCTTAGGGTACGTTTTCCAACGCACCGTTTAAAAGAAATACAAATAGACATCTTGCAAAACTAGGAATCGAAGGCTTTAGCCTCGCTTTGTTCTGGACTGAAGTCTCCGATTCCAATTCAGTTGTGCAAGAAATCTAATTTTTAATCCTCTTTAAGAACCTTATAAACCCCAACAGCAGAAACCACCACAACAATAACAACAAACCCTACCATAACCCAATCCAATACAGGCATTACTTTTCCTCCAATTCATTATCTCTAAGTTGACCACAAGCAGCCGATATGTCCAGCCCTTTTGATTCTCTTATGGTACAGTGTAAACCATGTTTGGTTAAATACTCTTGAAAAGCTTTCATATCTTTCTCCTCTGGTCGCTTATACTCTGTTCCTCCATACGGATTAAAGTAAATAAGGTTTACTTTTGATTTAATACCATTGAGCAGAGCCAATAATTTTTTAGCAGCATCCATAGAATCATTGACATCTTTTATGACAAGATATTCAAACATCACCCTCTTTCTATCGTTAATAGGAAATGCTTTTACAGCGTCAATAATTGACTGAATATTATACGCTTTGTTAATTGGCATTAACTGTTCACGTAACTCATCGTCAACTGCATGTAAAGAGATTGCTAAATTTACACCCAGTTCCATTTTACCAAGTTTGACAATTTTTGTACTAAGACCAGAGGTTGAAATGGTTTGTCTATGTGGGGCAATTGCCATTCCATCTAAGTCAGCAAAAACTCTTGATGATTGACTAACGGCACCAAGGTTATCTAGTGGCTCACCCATTCCCATGTAAACAATATTGAGTCGTCTATTTGCATCAATATTGTTGTCTTTTTTTATAAACCTTATCTGTTCAACTATTTCACCAGCTGTCAAGTTTGCTATAAACCCACTCTTAGCCGTTAGACAAAAAGAACAACCTACTTTACATCCTACCTGACAAGATATACAAACAGTATATTTCTCTTGATGCTTGACTGAACCATCTTCATTAAACTGTTTTTTCTTCATAAGAAGCAGTACTGTTTCTACTGTGTTTCCATCTTCTAATTCAAAAAGATACTTGGTACTTCCATCTTTGCTATTTTCTTTACGAATCATCTTTAGAGGTTCTATTCTATACTTCTCTTTTAAGTCATCTTTTAGAGCTTGGGGTAGGTTTTTCATCTCGTCAAATGAGTTTACATACTTATGGTAAAGCCAAGAGTAAACCTGTTTTGCTCTAAACGAAGGTTTAATCAGTTGAGATAACTCTTCTCTTGTGTAGTCTTGTATGGATGGTTTTTTTTCTGTTTTCATTATCTCTCTTTCATCTTTTGAAATTTGTAGGTGTGACATGGTCACACCTACGATTTGATATAATCTGTCAATCGTTCCATAGCCTCTTTATGATTTTTTATAAAGTCAGCATGGGCATTAGCATTACAATAATTTGTCACTATAAATGCTCCTGCAGCAGGTATGTTGAAATGTTGTGCCACCTTTAAGACAGCAAAGAACTCCATGTTTTCTATACCTATATTGTTTGCCAAGTAGTTTTTACTTAAACTCTCATCAGTGCTAATGTAGTTGGATGAGTTGACAATTGTTTCACGTGAAACATTGTCAGAAGTTGACACAATGTTATCTATAGGGGTATAAGATTTGGCATTAAAAAAACTGTTTTCTATATTGGATGCTGTCTTTGATTCTACTATATCAAAAATCTTATGCTTACCGTATGAACCTGCAGTTCCTACAAAAAATATAAATGGAGGAGGCTTCTTTTCCATACATAATTTTGTCAAATTGATACTTATGTCAATCAACCCTATTCCCATCGGTTTTGCGAAATCAAAAGTTTCGCTCTCTCCGGCACAGATAAACATATTATATTCTCACTGGAATATTGTTATCACGAAGGTAATGTTTTAAATCCATAATGTCAATCTCTTTAAAGTGAAAAATAGAAGCAGCTAAAGCAGCATCGGCATTACCTAATGTAAATGCATCTCTTATATGCTCCATTGTTCCTGCTCCACCAGATGCGATTATGGGAATATTGACAAGCTCTGCTATGCGTGAGTTCAAATCATTGGCAAATCCTGCTTTGGTTCCGTCATTGTCCATAGAAGTTATAAGCAGTTCTCCTGCTCCTCTATTGTAAGACTCTTTTGCCCATTCGAGTGCATCTATGCCTGTGTCATTTCTTCCACCATGTGTAAATATATGCCATTTGTCTGTGTCAACTTTTTTTGCATCAATGGCAACCACCACACATTGAGACCCAAAACGTTTGGCTGCTTCATTAATAAAGGCGGGTCTCTTTATGGCTGCTGAGTTTATGCTGACTTTGTCACAACCAACATTGAGCAGTTTATAAAAATCGTTCAGTTCCCGAATCCCACCACCAACTGTCAAGGGGATGAAAACCTCTTTAGCAACCTCTTTTACAACATCAACAATAGTGGCTCTTCCCTCATGCGTAGCTCCAATATCTAAAAATGTAATCTCATCAGCTCCTTCAATGTTGTAACGCTTTGCTACTTCAACAGGGTCACCTGCATCTCTTAGTCCTACAAAGTTTACACCTTTGACCACACGACCGTTGTCAACGTCTAGGCAAGGTATGATTCGTTTTGCGAAATATTCCATTTATTGTCTATCCTTATGGTTGTAGGTTTGACCATGTCAAACGTCTAATCTCGATTTGGGAAAAAGGGAAATTTAAAATACAAAATTTTATTTGACGTTTGACATGGTCAAACCTACGATTAATTATGGTAGAATTATAGCTAACATTTTTTATAGAGCCAGTATAGACTATAAAAAGAATCCTATAAGTAAGAATTGTGTAAAATGAAAAAAATCGAAAATTTATCAGAGTTTGCAAATAAAAGATATGGTCAAAACTTTTTAAAAAATGACGCAATTATAAAACGAATCATCCAATCGATTCCCAACGATGACTTAAAAGTCGCAGAAATTGGGCCTGGCTTAGGTGATTTAACCACAGAGCTAATATTAGCTCGAAATGTCACAGCATTTGAGGTTGACAAGAGATTATGTGAACATCTGCAGAGTATGTTTAGTGAAGCTATCCACACAGGGACGCTAAATATAAAATGTGGAGATGTGCTAGAAAATTGGGAAGAAAACAGACTATTAAATGAAGATTATCATTTAGTAGCCAACCTTCCTTACTATATAGCCACAACAATTATCTTAAAAGCATTAAAAGATGAACGTTGTCAATCAATATTGGTAATGGTTCAAAAAGAGGTAGCTGAAAAATTTTCAGCACAATCAGGAGAGAAGGCTTTTTCAGGGCTTTCTGTTTTAACCCAAACTGTAGGGTTTGGTGAATTACTTTTTGATGTAGGTGCAGAAAATTTTGTTCCTCCACCAAAGGTAACCTCTTCAATTCTTTTAATACGAAAAAACCGTAGTGAAGATAATCAAGGTTTTGAAAATTTTTTAAAGGTTGCATTTAAACAACCCCGTAAAAAGCTTTCAAAAAACTTGACCAGCCATTACGATAAAGAGAAAGTTGAAACACTACTCCAAGAGTTGGAACTTAGTTCAACCATTCGACCTCATGAAGCTGAGACATCTATGTATCATCACTTATATAATGAATTAAACAAGGATAATATAGATGGAAGAGAACAAAAAGATAGACGAAAAGCAAAGTCAAAAGCAAGAGAACGTAACGAAAGAAACTTCTCAAGATAACAATAATAAAAATAAGCCAAGACGAGATAGACCTGATAGACCAAGAAGAGCAGGTAATCCTCATAGACGACCAAAAGCTCCAACTAAACCAGTTGATGGAAATAAAGTTGTTCAAGATAAAGATGTAAATGGTAACCTAATTGTTCCTGATAAAAATGTAGATGGAAATCAAAAAGCAACAGCTAAAAAACCTCAACATAAAAGCAGTAACAATAATCAAAATAAAAAACCAAATTCAAACCAAAATAAAAATAAACCAAACAATAATAAAAATAAGCCAAATAGAAACTCTGGTGGAAGAGGACGTAAAAAACAAGTTGCTGGACCTTTAACTGATGCAATAAAAGTGTCAATTAAAGAGAATGAGGAAGCTAATGATTTAAGAATGAATCCATGGAAACAGATAGATGTTGGAAATCAAAATAAAGTAAGATTTACTCCACTAGGTGGTCTTGGTGAAATCGGTGGAAACATGGCTGTTATGGAAGATGATGAGTCTGCATTTATTATTGATGTTGGTATGTCATTTCCAGATGAGACCATGCATGGTGTAGATATTTTGGTTCCAGACTTTTCTTACTTACATGCAATTAAAAGTAAAATAAAAGCTGTTATTATTACCCATGCTCATGAAGACCATATTGGTGCTGTACCTTACTTGTTTAAAGAGCTTCAGTTTCCTATCTATGGAACACCATTAGCATTAGCAATGATAGAAAACAAATTTCAAGAGCATGGTTTGATGGAGCATGTGAATAAGTTTAACTATATTACAAAAAGAAAACAGTATGATGTGGGTAGCTTTAAGATAGAGTGGATGCACAATACACACTCTATTGTCGATGCTTGTTCATTGGCTATTGAAAGTAAAGCAGGAACATTTATTCACACAGCTGACTTTAAAATTGACCATACCCCTATTGACAATCAGACAATGGATTTACAACGTTTTGCTTATTATGGTTCAAAAGGTGTTCTTTGTCTATTTTCTGATAGTACCAATTCACATAACCCAGGGTTTACAAAATCTGAGGCTGTTGTTGGTAAAACCTTTGACACGCTATTTGACCTTGCAAAAGGTCGTGTTATTATGTCAACCTTTTCATCCAATACACACCGTATTTACCAAGCGATGGAGCGTGGAATAGCAGCAGGTAGAAAAATTTGTGTTATTGGTCGTTCTATGGAGCGTAATATTGAGACAACCAGACGTTTGGGGTATGTAGATATTCCAGACAAACACTTTATTGAACCTCATGAAGTTCCGAAGTATGCAGATGAGCAGGTGCTTGTGGTTACCACAGGTTCTCAAGGTGAAGCTATGGCTGCCCTATCTCGTATGGCAAACAATGAACATAGACATATTAAGTTAAAGCCAAGTGATACCATTATTATCTCTGCTCATGCTATTCCTGGTAATGAAGGTTCAGTCTCTGCACTTATGAACAGACTTGTAAAAGCTGGTGTAACTGTACGTTATAAAGATTTTGAAAATATTCACGTTTCAGGTCATGCAGGACAAGAGGAGCAAAAACTTATTTTACGATTGGTTCAGCCTAAGTTCTTTTTGCCTGTGCATGGTGAGTACAACCATATTAATAAACATGCACAGACTGCTATTGCTTGTGGTGTTGACAAGAGAAATATTTTACTTATGAGTGATGGTGACCAGATAGAGATATCAACCAAATATCTTAAAAAAGTGAAAACCGTTAAAACAGGTAAAAGCTTTATTGATAATCAAAATAACCAGGAGATTCAACTTGATGTTGTAGAAGATAGACAAAAACTCTCAAGCGATGGAATTGTAAATATTGCTGTTCAGATTAATAAATCGACTAAAAAGATGATAGGAAAGCCTGTTATCTCAACTCATGGTTTGGTACCAGACAAAGAAGATAAACGTTTTGCACATGAGATAGAGAACATTATAGATACCTTTTTGATTAATGCAGATGAAAAGAAAGTGGCTTCACCAAAAGCAATTCAAGATGAGTTACGTTCTATAGTGCATAAATATATCGTTAGAACCAAGAGACGTTACCCTGTAATTACACCTGTTGTATTTATGGCGTAATAAAGAAGTCCTTTTATAGGACTCTTTTCCCCTTAATTCATAAAAATCTTCTTTTTAAATCCTTCTACTCTGAACAATTTTATAATTCTATTTATAATCTTCATATAAAACTCCTACTTGTGAATTTTTAGATATATAAAAAATATTAATTGAAATCAAAACTTAATAAAAATATTAAAATGAAATATTTTTAAATAAAATATGTCAAAAAGAAATATTTTTATTCTATTTTAAATCTTTGTGAGTATAATTTAACAGATATATAGAGAAATCATAAAATAATATAAGTAGAGAGGATATTACTATGCAAGAATCAAATTTTAAAGCAAGACAATCATTAAACAATCAGTATGCTCAAATAAAGGGTGCTTCTAGCATTAATGATGTTGCCATAGGTTTTGCAAGAGGATGGATAATATTTGCCATACTCTCTTCAATGGCAAGTGCCTTTTCCTTTTATCAAGACTTTAATCAGTCATTAGGTGTTATTACAACCGTTTTTTTGGTTATTGTATTGGCTGTAGCCCTAGAAGGGTTTAAGCACTTATCTATAAAGGGAATGTTTTCAGACATGAACCTATTGAGTAAAAGTTTAATCTCCATAGTAGCTATAGGTTTAATAGCTGTTAGTTTTTATACCCATTATAAGAGTGTTCAGACGTTTCAACAAAACTTGGTGACAAGTGACTTAAGAAGTGAAATTAATTATCAGAGAGATTTGAAAAAGGTACAAAACGGACAAATATCTTCTATTATTGCAACCAATGCAGAGTTGGCTAAAGCTTTGAATAATGGTTCAAGTTATGATGATAAAGAGTCTAGTGATTCTGTAAAAAGTAATAATCAACTCATTAGCACACTGCAGAAGCTTTCAGCTCAAAATAATATGCATAACACCAACCTATTGTTGCAAGAGTCTAAAAACTCGGCAAAAACAACAGCCTCTGCCATATTGGTTATTTTTATAATGATTGAGATAATGGCACTGTTTAGTATATTAAGTAAAATTATTGTGGTTGATAATGTATCTTCAAATGTAAAAGATTTCTTTGGACTTATGGATAAGCTAGATGAGTTGGAGAGCAATACTTATGAGTCATTAGGTCATCAAAAAATTGAACAAACACAGAGTAAGATTAAAGCTGTACAAGAGTATCAAAAGGAGGTTCATCAAGAGCAGTTAAAGCAGATACAACACCCCTCATATGTACCAACACAGACAACAAGTACACTTCCTTGTACCTTGGGTAGTTATTATCCTCAAACTTCTGCTGGTATAGAAAAAACGACAAAGAGTGAGTCTATCATTAAACCCTTAGGAAATCAGGGGGTAGACAGAGTGAAAGAGAATAATAAAGGTTCAAAAAGAGTAAAAGCGTTAGATTTAAAAGTTTATGATGAAGCAGAGAAAAAGCTACTTAGAATTCTTTGGGACAATGGTAATGTAAAATTTGGGGATAACCTTATACCACGAAGATTGGTACTTAAAGAGGTTGGAGTATTAAAAGGTAAAAGTGGCGTTCTTACAAATTTATATGAAAAATTATTAAAGAATGGATATGTAGAGTTTAACATACGTTATGTTGCAAAAGCAGAACTTGCACAACAGTTATATCAGGAACCCGTAGCATAGGTCAATTGAGAATAATGGAGCATTTTCTCTGGCTAAAATTTAATTATAAAAGTTAACAATCTATTTTATTATTGTACTTTTTAATTAAATATATAAAGATTTTTAGCCAATTTTAGCTAAAATTTCCAAATTATTATGGAAAAAAAGGATTGTAGTGAATATTACAGCAACAAAAACCAATGCAGCAAATGTGTTGGTAGTAGCCAAAATCGAGACTGCTGACATTGAGAAAAATCTTACAAAAGCTGCAAAACATATTGCAAAAACAGCATCGGTAGATGGTTTTAGAAAAGGGAAAGTACCTTTAGCAATTATTAAAAAAATGTATGGGGAACAACTTCAACAAGATGCTGAAAATCAAGCCATCCAAGATATTATTGAATCTGCTAAAAAAGAGTTAGGTATTAATACAGCAGATATTATTGGTGACCCCTCATTTAAAAAGTATGATAAAGTAGATGATGGTATAGAGGTAGAGATTACTATCTCTCTTAGACCAACTATCGAAGCTGAAGGGTACGATAAATTAGCACCTACTTATGATGAGCCAACAGTAGAAGAAAAAGAGCTTGAAGAGCGTCTTCAAACACTTCTTGATAACAACACACCGTTTAAAAAACTTAAAGAAGCAAGAGCTTTAAACGAGGGTGACCAAGCAAACTTTGACTTTGTTGGTAAGATTGATGGTGAAGAGTTTGAAGGTGGAAAAGCTGAAGGGTTTGAGCTTGTAATTGGTTCTGGTCAATTTATTCCTGGTTTTGAAGACCAAATGGTTGGTATGAAAATTGAAGAGACTAAAGATGTAACGGTTACTTTCCCTGAAGATTATCAATCAACAGACCTTGCTGGTAAAGAGGCAGTATTTACAGTAACTCTGAATGACATTAAAGAGAAAGGTGAAGCTGTTCTTGATGAAGAGATGGTTAAAAGACTTATTCCTGGTGATGATACAGCAACAGAACAAACTGTAAAAGATAAAGTTTCTGAGCAGATTAAATCTGAAAAAATTTCTAAACTTTATAATGAAACATTGAAGCCTCAACTTATCGAAGCTTTGGTTGCTGAGTATGACTTTGACTTACCAGAAAATATTGTAGAGCAAGAGATTGACGCACAGGTAAACAACAAAGCAAAAGATATGAGTGAAGAAGAACTTGCGACTTACAAAGACAACAATGAGAAAATTGATGAGCTTAGAGACTCTGTAAGAGAAGAGGCTACACGTTCCGTAAAAGCTACTTTCCTTGTGGATGCCTTAGCTAGAAAAGAGAATATTAACGTTAATGACCAAGAGGTTACTCAAACCATCTACTATGAAGCAATGATGTCAGGTCAAGACCCTCAGCAAGTGATTGAATATTACCAACAAAACAGTCTTTTACCAGCTGTTAAAATGGGAATGATTGAAGACAAATTATTTGCAAAAATCATTGGAATAGAAAACTAGTTTTTTACCAATACTCTTTTGTGGGCATGATTGCCCACGCTATCAATACACTTCTAAGTAAAAAAAGTGTATTCTCCTAATAATTAAATTTAAATCAAAAGGTACCAATAATGAGTTATATTCCTTACGTTGTAGAACAAACAGGTCGTGGTGAACGAAGTTACGACATCTATTCAAGACTTTTAAAAGACAGAATTATTATGATGAGTGGAGAGGTAAATGACCAAGTAGCATCGACTATTGTAGCACAACTTCTTTTCTTAGAAGCTCAAGACCCTGACAAAGATATCTATTTTTATATTAACTCTCCAGGTGGAGTAATTACTTCTGGTCTTGCTATGTTTGACACCATGAATTATATTAAACCTGACATTGTAACCATCTGTATTGGTCAAGCTGCATCAATGGGTGCATTTTTACTTTCATCAGGAACCAAAGGTAAACGTTACGCCCTTCCAAATGCAAGAATTATGATTCACCAGCCATCAGGTGGAGCTCAAGGTCAGTCAACTGATATTCAGATTCAAGCAGAAGAGATTCAACGTTTAAAAGATTCACTCAATGGAATTATGGCTGATAATTGTGGTAAAAAAGCATCAGAACTTGAAAGAGATACAGAGAGAGACAACTTTATGTCCTCTGCTGAAGCTGTAGAGTATGGACTTATAGACCAAGTATTGACCAAGAGTTTTAGTTAAGGTTTTATATGGTTCGTGATATTGTAATTTACCCTGATAAACGTTTAAAACAGATTTCTAAAGAAGTTACTGCGTTTGACAGTGAACTACACGATTTACTTGATGACATGTATGATACCATGGTTTCAAAAAGTGGTGTTGGTCTTGCAGCCATTCAGATAGGTGTTGCGAAACGTGCTTTAATCATTAATTTACCAGATGATGATAATGAAGATGAAATTCAAGTAAAAGAAGATACCTTAGAGATTATAAACCCTGTTTTTATAAAAAAAGAGGGTTCATGCAAACACCAAGAAGGGTGTTTAAGTATTCCTAAAGTCTATGAAGACATAGTACGTGCAGAGCATGTCATTTTAGAGTACCAAGACCGTCATGGTAAAAAACATACTATTGATGATAATGAGTTTTTAGCCATCGCTTTACAACACGAAATTGACCATTTAGATGGTAAAGTCTTTATTGAAAAACTCTCTTTTATGAAACGTAAGAAGTTTGAGAAAGAGTGGAAAAAAAGGTTTAAATAGCCTCCCCTGCTTTTAACCCACAAACCCAAGCGAAGTGGAGATTAAAACCTCCTCTGTCTCCATCTACATCCAATACTTCGCCTGTAAAATAGAGACCTTTATGTAACTTTGACTCCATTGTTTTAGGGTTAATCTCTTTTGTATTAATGCCACCTGTAGCAACCTCTGCTCCTTTGTAACCTCGGCTTCCATCTATTTTAAATTTGAAGCATTTTATTTGATTTACGATTAGCTCTAATTGATTAATGTTTGATGTTATCGAACCTACGGTTGAAGATTCAAGTTTTAATGGTTCTAAAATTGGTCGGATGAGCTTTTTATTGATAAAGCCTTGTAACCATAATTCCAAAGGCTTAGAACTCTTTTTTACTAGGCTCTTTTTCATCAAAGAGAACAACTGTTCTTTGCTCATTTTTGGCATTAAATCTATCTCTAATGTTACGATAGACATGTGAATAAGTTCTTCCATAACAAAGCGACTAATATCTAAAATAGCCAGTCCAGAAATTCCATAAGAGGTAAAAAGTACATCTCCTTTCCTGTGAATAACTTTAGCATTTTTGACTTGTAAACTCACTATACTATCTACTTTTACCCCTGCCATCTTATCTAAGTTATTCACAGGGCTTGTAAGTTGAACAAGTGTCGGAAATGACCTAATTATGGTATGTCCTAGTTTTTTAGCAAAAGTTATTCCCATGTCTGACCCTCCTAATTGAGGAGCTGAAAGATGTCCTGTTGCAATAATTAAAGAGGCTGATTTTTCCCTCCCTTTTGTGTGAATAACTTCATAACCATTCTCTATCTTATTTAAGTTATTTACTTCAATATCACAACGTATTTCAATAAAAAGTTGTTCACATTGGGCATATAATAACTCGACCACCGAAGAGGCTTGAAGTGACATAGGAAAAGCTTTTCCCTCTTTGGCTTCTATCAATTCTAAGCCAATGGTTTTAAAAAATTGTTTAATAGTTTGATAGCTATACCCCTCGAAAATTTGAGCAATAAACTTTGGATTTTGTGAATAAAAACGTTCTAAAGTAGGGCGTTGATTACTAATATTACACTTTCCATTACCTGTAGCTAAAAGCTTTTT
>JALUMR010000177.1 GCA_027055805.1 Campylobacteraceae bacterium | reverse complement strand
GAGAGAAGCATAGAAAACATCTTACTTTTACAGAATAATTTAGGAGAGTATCTTCATGCTACAAAAAGTGAAAAGGAGTCTATAAATCTTTTAGCTTGTATAGAAGAGAGGGTTCATCTAATTGAAAATAGTTATTCATCTTTGACTTATATAATAGATGTTCCCCGTACTATTACTATAGATACTGAAAAGAACTCTTTTATTAGGATTATTGATAATTTAGTGAGCAATGCTTCAAAATATAACAAACCAAAAGGTGAAGTAAAAATACTCTTTGATGCCTCTATTAAAACGTTAACGATTAGTGATACGGGTAAAGGAATAAAAAACCCAAAAAGAGTTTTTGAACGTTTTTATAAAGAGCATGAGAGAGGTCTTGGAATTGGTCTTCATATAGTAGAAAAATTATGTAAGCAACTCAATATAAACATAGAGCTAGAGTCTGTCATAGACGAAGGAACTGATGTTAAATTGGGATTGAAAAAAATAGTAGAAACGTTACTATAAAAATAAATAGCTCTCTCCACACGCTTTACACAAAGAAAATTCTATACTTCCTTATTATTAAACATAAGGATTTCAAAATGAAAAAATTTCTAAAACTCACGTTAATTTTAACCCTAGGGCTATTTTTTGTAGCATGTAATGATGATGCTACATCATCAAAAGGCTTTACTAAGTCTGGTAAAGCAGGAAGTTTGAGTGTTACATACTCATCAGACAAACCATTGGTTGTGGGTGATAACACGATAAAGGTTTTAGTAAGTGAAAACGGAAAAGCTTTAACAGGTGCAAAAGTAGAACTGAAAATTTTTATGCCTGAAATGCCTGGTATGCCATATATGGAAGAGGTAAAAAGCATGACTGCTGATGGTGATAGCTATAGTGGAAATGTAAACTTCTCTATGGGTGGGACTTGGCAGGTTAAGATTTTTATTGAGAAAGATGGTAAGAAGTATAAGTACTCTTCTTCGGTTATTCTTTAATTTTTTATGATTTAAATTCTCTTGTCACTTTTTTTTCTTTGTTTCGCAACATGAGATGCGTTAAGCAAATGACAACTGCTTGTCATTTGTAGCATCGGAACCGAAATGGTCGAAACGAAGAGTAGCCATGTAGGCAAAAAGTAACCAAAAAAAAGAAAGTGCGAACGGCTATTGCAAGTTATGGAACTTGTATTTAGTTGTCAGTCTCTCTGTATGCATGAATGGAATATATTATGAATCTAAAAATCATATCTTTATCTCTTTTTAGTACTTTATATCTTTACTCTCAAACCCTTCAAGAGACCATTGACTATAGTATTAAAAACAACTATCAACTCCAAATTTTAGAAGAGGAGTCATCTATAATAGGTGAACAAAAAGCCATAGAGGGCTTTTGGGCTGACCCTGTTTTAAAAGTTGGAATCAATGACCTACAAGCTGTTCACCCTTTAAGTAGAAACATCGAAGCGATGCAAAACCAGTTTGTGAGTGTTTCTCAGGCTATTCCTTTGTCTAACCGACTT
>JALUMR010000176.1 GCA_027055805.1 Campylobacteraceae bacterium | reverse complement strand
GGAAAATAGAAACTAAAAAAGCAAGAGTTAAGCTAGTTCGTTAAACTTAGGTTTAAAAATAAATTTCATCTAAATCTAACTATCGTTTTGATATTATAATAATCTAAAAACGATTAATTATAAAAAAGGTTAAATATGTTCGTCAATCGTCAAAAAGAGTTAAAGCTACTAGAAGAGGAGTACACAAGCCATGACTTTAGATTTACAGTACTCTATGGACGACGACGCGTAGGCAAAACAACACTGCTTAAAGAGTATATCTCTTCTATACCCTACATCTATTTTTTAGTAACACTTGAAGCACTACCTACAGTCGTAGAACGTTTTCAAAATTTGGTAGCTGATTTTTTAGAAGATGAGTTTCTTAAAGAGATTGAGTTAAAGAGTTTTGAACAGATTTTTTCCTATTTAACTAAAGAGAACCTCTCTAAAAAAATTGTAGTGGTTATTGATGAGTTTCAGTATCTTGGAAAGCTTGATAAGTCTATTCCCTCTCAATTTCAATATATTGTCGATGAGATACTTAAAAGTAAAAATATCCATTTGGTGCTTTGTGGCTCTATCATCTCTATGATGTATGAACAGACTTTATCTTATAATTCACCTCTATATGGACGGCGAACGAGTAGTATTAAACTTGATGCTTTGAGTTTTGAGTATTTGGGTGCTTTTTTCCCTAGAAAAAATGAGATAGAACTTATTGAACTCTATGCTGTTTTGTATGGTGTTCCTAAATACTTGGAGCTTTTTAAAGAGAGTGGTAATATTTTTGAAGCCATAGAGAAAAATATTTTAGATAAAAACGCTTTTCTCTATGAAGAGCCTAGATTTATTTTGCAAAATGAGGTCAATGAACCAATGACCTACTTTACAATCTTAGAGACTATCGCAAATGGGGAGCATAAGTTAGGTAACATTGCAGGAAAGTTAAATAAAAATGTTCAAAATATCACTTCGTTTATTAGTAAACTAATTGAGTTAGAGGTTGTCTATAAAGAGGTTCCTATTACAGAAAAACTTCCTAACAAAAGTAAAAAGGGACTCTATTTTATCAAAGATAACTTTTTTAGGTTTTGGTTCTCTTATGTTTTACCCTACAAAAGTCAGTTAGAGTTGGGAAATACCAACTATGCTATGGTCAAAATAAAAGAGAACTTTTCAGGTTTTGTAGCAAAGGTTTATGAGGATTTATCGGTAGAGTATGTACTAAAAAATTATCCTATTTTAAAAGCTGGTCGTTGGTGGAGTAAAGATGAAGAGATAGATGTGGTTGGTGTAGGTGAAGCGTTTATCTTAGTGGGTGAGTGCAAATACTCAAACAAAAAAGTAGGCGTAGATATACTTCAAGAGTTAGAGCAAAAAAGTAAAAAGATAGAGTTAAAGCTACCTATAAAACACTATCTTCTCTTTTCTAAAAGTGGATTTACCAAAGATTTATTAGAAGTCGAAAACGATAGAGAAGATGTTGTTTTGGTAGATAAGTTTTTCACTTGATAGAGAGTACAAAAGCCCTAAAC
>JALUMR010000175.1 GCA_027055805.1 Campylobacteraceae bacterium | reverse complement strand
CCCTTTGAGAAGCCCACACGCTTTGGCGATGTCTGCCATAGAGGTGTTGTAGTAGCCTTTGAGCTTAAAGAGTTTTACCGACTCTTTGATGATTTCTTCTTTTGATGTTTTTTTGATTGCCATTATTTATCCAAACGGTTGTTTGGTAAATTATAGTCTGTTTTTTGGAGTTTGTCAATATATGAACTCAGGTTTTTATAAATTTTAGTACTAAAACCCTACTATCTTATGATATAATAGTATTACATTACTATTTGGAGCCTCACCATGCTAGAGACCTTTTTCCAACTAAGCCAAAACTACATACTCAACTATCAACAAGAGTATGTTCGTTATTTTCTAAAAACCCATGATTTATCTAACCGTTTTTCTATTATCTCTGGGCAACGAGGAGTGGGAAAGACAACAGCGATTATCCAATATCTTCAAGCACAATACCCCAACCTCTACACGACCAAAGCCCTCTATATACAAGCAGACCACTTTTTACTTGGCAATCGCTCACTCTATGAGATAGCCGATGAGTTTGTCAAAATGGGTGGAGAGTTACTCTGTATTGATGAGATTCATAAGTACAGCAACTGGTCGCAAGAGCTAAAGAGCATTAACGATACCTTTAGAGAGCTAAAACTTTTAGTTTCGGGTAGTTCAGCATTAGAGATACACAAAGGCTCTTATGATTTAAGCCGAAGAGCTTTACTCTACAGTATGAAAGGAATGAGTTTTCGTGAATTTCTTGAAATTCGTCTAAAGATAGAGCTACCAAGTATCAAATTTGATACCTTGCTCATTAAACATCAACCTTTTGCACAAGAGATTGTTGAGAGACTATCAACACAAAAAGAGAAAATCTTACCCCTTTTTAATGAATATCTAAAAGTGGGGTACTACCCTTACTATTTTGAGTACAACAATCAAGAGCAGTTCTATTTGGCATTGGAGCAAAATATTCATACCACCATAGAGAGCGATTTGTTGGCTATCTACCCCTCATTGACAGGAGTGAGTATTAGAAAGTTAAAATCTTTACTCAAAGTCATTTCTGAATCTGTACCATTTATTCCCGATATGAAAAAGCTTAAAGGCATTATTGGTGTAGGAGATGAGCGTACATTAAAAAACTATCTAAAGTACCTTGAAGATGCAGGACTCATAAAGATGTTAATGAAACACTCAAAAGGTCTCAAAAGCATTGAGAAACCTGAAAAGATATATCTTGACAATAGTAATCTACTCTTTACCTCAAAAGCCAATATTGGCACAATTAGAGAGACTTTTTTTATGAACCAAGTAAGTAAAGAGCATCAGATTATAGCTCCTAAAAATGGAGACTTTTTAGTAGATGAAAAATACATATTTGAAGTTGGGGGGCAACATAAGAGTTTTAAACAGATAAAAGATATGCAAAACTCCTTTGTTGCCTCTGATGAGATAGAGCGTGGCTTTGGTAATAAAATTCCTCTTTGGGTGTTTGGGTTTTTGTATTGATAAGGAGAAGTATTTAACAATCCTTTCCCACATCAGGAAAATGCTCCACCATCTCCTCATAAGT
>JALUMR010000174.1 GCA_027055805.1 Campylobacteraceae bacterium | reverse complement strand
CTCCATAATCTGCTCAGGCAACAGATACCCCTCATGTCGCCCTATCTCTGTTCCGTTTTCGTCCCAAAAGATAGAGGTAGGTAATACCTCAACATTAGAATTGATACCACCTAACATATCTTTGTCGGTATTGATGTAGTAAATAGGTGTTTGAGGGTACTTCTCTTTTATCTCTTTAAGATAAGGTGCCATATGTTCACACCAAATGCACTCTGTCTTTCCAAACTGAACCATAAGCCGTTGACCTTTAGGAATGTCAACGACATTTACCTTTGGAATATCTCCAAAATCATACCCAAATAACGACAAACTTAGAAAGCTCAATAATAGTATTTTTTTTAACATCCTATCTCCTTTTAACGTTTAAAGTGCATCAGCTACGTTTACATATAATCCTAAAAGCTCTAATTGTGCATCTATTTTGTAAATCTCTTGGTCTATCTTACGTATCTGTAAGGTATTAGCGACCTTTTGTGTATCTAGTGATGTTCTATCACCCACCTCTTCTAACTCTTGAGCTGTTACCAACATACTTGCATAGTGTTGGGCATCCTCTTTTGAAAGTTCTATCTTTTTATCTATAATATCTAAATGCTTCTGAATTAGTCTATAGTTGTTGGCTATCTCTTTTTTCTTCTCATTTAGATTTATCTTAGCTGTTAAGTACTCTATTTTAGAGTTTTGAATATCTGCTAAACTGTTAACAGAAAGTGGTAGACTCACTTTAAAACCGTAGTTAAAGTACTCACGTTTTAGTGAGCTATCTGGTCGTGCAAAGAGTGGGTTTATGTCTTCATTTATGTAACGACCCGTAACAGATATTTCAGGTAGATACTTGGTTAGCGTCATAAATTTATTCTCTTTTTTCTCTTTAACTCTTAGGCTATCTCTTTTTAACTCTAACTGCTCTTTTTCATAACGCTCTTTGCTTATCATACCAAAGTTTGGAAGCGTTAAAGCGTAAGGATTGCTGTCACTTAGTAGGGTAAAATCATTCTCTAGTTTGGTGATAGATAGCTCTAACTCTAACTTAGAGGTACTATCTTGGTTCTTTTTTAAGAGTGCTTGGTCATAGAGAGTTCTGTTTGTTAACCCCTCTTCGTAGCTCTCTTTTTGTATCTGAATATCTATCTTATCATTCTCAATCATTAAAGCCAATTTTTCTAACTGATATTTAGACTTTTGAAGATTAAAAAGAGTTCTCAATGCTTGTGAAATCGCTTGTCGTCGTTGTAACTCAATATCAATATTATTGGCTTTTCCTAACGCTTTTGCATACTTAATAGCAGACCAAATACCACCCATTTTAAAAATAGGCTGGTCCACTGAAACCACAAACTGCTGAGTATCAATAGTATCTCCAAACTGTGTGGTATAGTTTTTAGAATATTGAAGCATAATAGGATTTATCCATGATTTTTCTAACTGTTTGGTCTGGATAGTACTCTGCTCTACTTGCTGTTTTATGAGTTCATTTTTGTCGGCTGAGAGTATGTTACTTAGTTCACTCTCTGCCAAAAGTGGAGCAAGTAAAAAACTACAAAGAATTAAGTGCTTCTTCAAAACGCTTAAACCCTTCATCTATTTCAGCTTTACTAATGGTCAATGCAGGTAAGAAACGAACCGTGTTTCGCCCAGCAGGAAGCACAATTAATTTTTTCTCCATTGACATTGTTAAAACAGCTTTCATGGTATCGTTATCTTTCGCACGTAAGCCTCGCATCAGTCCTAAGCCTACTTCTTCGGTAAAGAGATTTGAGTACTTTTTCTGTATCTCTTTTAATTTAACTGTAAAGTACGCCAAAGTTTCAGTAAGTTTTCCTTGTTCATCTAAAGCATGTAACACTTCAAGAACAGCTAAACCAGCCGTGGTACTAAGGTAGTTACCACCAAAAGTACTACCATGGTCACCTCCTACTAAGACATCTTTATGCTTAGTCATAACTGCACCTATGGGTACACCTCCACCAAGCCCTTTTGCCATGGTAATAATATCAGGTTCTATCTCATACATATTTGAAGCCAACATTGCCCCTGTACGGTAGATACCTGTCTGAACCTCATCAACTATCAGTAAAACATCTTTCTCTTTTAAATACTTTTCTAGTTTTTGAATGGCAGACTTTTCAAATGGTTGCACCCCACCTTCGCCTTGAACAAGTTCTATCATAACTGCTACGGTCTCGTCATCTAAATTTTCATAGACGGCATCTAATCCATCTACATAAGAGAATCCATCAGGATAAGGCGAAAAGTTTGGAGTATGAAAACTCTCTTGACCTGTTGCTTTTACTGTAGTAATGGTTCGTCCATGAAACGAGTGTTCTAAGGTTATTACTTTATAACGCTTTTTATCAAACTTGGTCTCACCATATTTACGGGCTATTTTAATGGCTCCCTCATTGGCTTCTGCTCCTGAGTTGGCAAAGAATATGGCTCCGTCATAGTTTGCTAAGGTACAAATTTTCTCTGCCAGTTTTGCTTGTGGTTCTATTATTTGTAAATTAGAGATATGGATAATCTTTTCTACTTGCTCTTGTAAAGCTTTAACCAAAGTTAAATTGTTGTGTCCTACAGAATTTACAGCGATTCCTGAAGCAAAGTCAATGTAATCATCTCCATTTTCAGCGTAAAGTGTTGAGCCTTGACCTTTTACAAAGTTGGTATAGTTTCGATTGTATGTTTGTAAAACGTACTGTTTGTCTAGTTGTTCTAGTGTCATATATTCTTTTTCCCTTATTCTTTATCTGTAGGTATGACCATGTCACACCTACAATTCTTTAATAATTACAAACTCTTATGTGGGTCATCTGTTAAATGGTCAAATCTTAACTTTGCTCCACCTAAAACATGAAAATGCAAGTGGTGGACCTCTTGCCCACCATCGTCGCCATTGTTGGTAATAAGCCTATATCCACTCTTAGCTATGCCTGTAAGTTTTGCGACCTCTTGGATAAATGCTGTCATCTTTGCCATCATCTCAGCAGATACCTCTTGAAAGCAATCTACATGCTCTTTTGGAATTACCAAAACATGAATAGGTGCTTTTGGATACAAATCATGAAAAGCGATAAACTCATCATTTTCTAAAATCTTATTACTTGGTATCTCACCCTCTACTATTTTGCAAAAAATACACACTGTTTATCCTTTATTATTTTAATGTCTTAAAAAATTATGAAAAATTATATCACATTCAATCCCATTATTAGTATATTTTGGATAAAATCACACAATTATTAATTGAATTATATATAAAGCGAACAGAGGTTATTTTGGAAAATTTAGAAGAACTAATTAAACAAGTTGGCTCACTTAAAGCACTTGAAAAGGTTCGTGTTGAACTTTTTGGGAAAAAAGGTGCTTTGGCTACAGAGTTTGCAAAACTCAAAGATGTACCAGGTCCAGAGAAAAAAGCATTTGCTGAAGGACTCAATAAAAACAAAGCCAAACTTCAAGCTGTTTATGATGAACGCTATGAGGTACTAAAAAAAGAGGAGATAGAGCGTTTACTAAAAGCAGAAGCGATAGATGTTTCACTCTACAACAACTTAAATGAAAAAGGTGCCTTACATCCAGTGATGGTAACCATGGACAAGATTATAGACTACTTTGTAGCACTAAACTTCTCTATAGAAGATGGACCTAAAGTTGAAGATGACTTCCATAATTTTGAAGCACTTAACTTGCCTAAAAACCACCCTGCACGGGATATGCAGGATACATTTTTCTTTAAAGATGGAGCTGTTTTACGTACCCATACCTCACCTGTGCAGATAAGAACCATGTTGGCACAAAAACCACCTATTCGGATGATTGCACCTGGTGCTGTTTTTAGAAAAGATTATGACATTACCCATACACCCATGTTTCATCAGATAGAAGGTTTGGTTGTAGGAGAAGTTGGTGAAGTAAGTTTTGCCAACCTAAAGTCTGTTATGTCTGACTTTTTACACTATATGTTTGGAGATGTAGAGATACGCTTTAGACCAAGCTTCTTCCCGTTTACGGAACCCTCTGCTGAGGTAGACATCTCTTGTATCTTCTGTGAAGGTGAAGGGTGTCGTGTCTGTTCTCATACAGGTTGGCTAGAGGTACTTGGTTGTGGTATCGTTGACGAAAATGTTTTCAAAGCCGTTAAGTATGAGAATGTAAGTGGTTATGCCTTTGGATTGGGTATTGAAAGATTTGCCATGTTATTACACAAAATCCCAGACCTTCGAATGCTGTTTGAAGGCGATACACGTTTATTGGAGCAATTTAGATGATAGTTACAAGAACTTGGTTAAACAACTTTATAGACCTAAGTGAAGTGAGTGATGAGACGCTCTTCAAGAGTTTAAACTCTATTGGATTAGAGGTAGATACTATTAAAACCTATACTATTCCTGAGAAAATCATCATAGGTAAAATAGTTTCTGTTGAGAAACACCCCGATGCAGATAGACTCAATGTTTGTCAAATTGATATCGGTTCAGATATACGCCAAATAGTATGTGGCGCTGCCAATGTAGTTGATGCCCAGTACGTTGCAGTAGCAACTATTGGGGCAAAATTAGGGGAAGACTTTAAAATAAAACATGCCAAACTTCGTGGTGTAGAGAGTGAAGGAATGGTCTGTTCTGCTTCAGAATTAGGCTTACCTGCTATCGGTGATGGTATTATGATACTTGACGATAGTATTGGAGAACTTGTTGTTGGTAAAGAGCTCAATCAGTACAAAAAACTTGCAGATACCGTCATAGAGATAGAACTTACAGCAAACCGTGGTGACTGTCTATCTGTACATGGTGTAGCTAGAGATTTATCTGCTGTTTTAAACCTCCCTATAACAGATTTTGACTATGAGAGTCAAAGCCTAGAAAAACTTGGATTAGCTCGTGTTTCTAAACTTGAGACCAATGGAGTCATTGATGCTTCAGTTCAATATGTTATGGCAAATATGGAAGAGATTCATACCTCTTTACTTTTTGCTTTACGATTAGCATTTATAGATAAGTTAAAATTAGATGCACTAGAAAACATATTGAGCTATATTACACATACTACAGGGGTTATACTTCGTGCTTATGATGTGAGTGACATAGATTTAGAAAATGAAGAGAAAGTTGTTATTAACCTATCTAACAACGAAGGGATTATTAATGTTTTTATTAATGAGAAACCTTGTTCGCAAATAGGCATCAAACAAATTGAAGAGAGTAAAGCCAATGAGAACTCCTCAAGGGTTCTTTTTGAAGCATCTTATATTCAACCTACACAGCTAGTAGATATTGTATCTGAGCATAAATTAGAAACTGATGAACTCTATTATAATACATCTAGAGGTTCTGAACCTCAACTCTCTTTTTCTATTGATTACCTTACTTATTTATTTGAGAGTTATAACAAGTGTAAACTTTATAATGGAGTTATCTCTTTAGATAATGAACGAGAAGATAAAATCATTACTATTGGGACAGATGAAATTTCAAAACTTATTGGTCATGAGATTGATAAATCTGAGATAATAAGAATTTTAACTTCTTTAGGGTTTACAGTTCAAAACTCTACTGAAGACAACTTTGGGGTAACAGTACCAAAGTTCAGACATGATATGGAAAATATTCAAGATATTACAGAAGAGATTGTACGTATATTTGGTATTGACAATATAGACGCAAAACCATTGCAGTTTAAAGAAGCTCAACGAACCAACAGTACGACACATAAATACTATGCAAAAAAAGAGTTACGTTCACGTGCTGTTGCAGTAGGTTTTGATGAGAATATCTCTTTTGCTTTTTCAGATAGGAAACTTCTTGAAAAATATAATTTTCCTCTTATAAAAGAAGAGTTAGATATCATCAACCCAATTACTACTGACCTAAATACATTAAGAACAACTATAAGTATAAATCTTTTACAAGCTGCACAGAGAAACTTAAACTATTCACAACGCTCAACAGCTCTTTTTGAGATAGGTACTATTTTTGATGAAAACCGTGAAGAGAAAGAGCTTCTTTCGCTTATCTATTCTGGTCAAAAAGAGAGTGAATATGTAGGAAATAGTGGAAAACCAAAGAATATTGATTTTGATAGCTTCGTGAGAAAACTATCGGCCATTCTTGGTAACTTTGAACTTAGAACTTCTACAAGAGACAATGCACTGTTACACCCTTACCAATCTGCCGATATTATTGTCAATAATCAGATTTGTGGGTACTTAACAAAACTGCACCCTGTAGCAAGAGATGATTTTGATTTAGATGAGACATTTATAGCTGAAATAGAATTTGATGCCCTTATCCCTGAACATATAAATGCTAAGGCTATTTCTAAGTTTCAAGGAGTGTATAAAGATTTGAGTTTAGTCATCAATAAAAACATACCTTACTCTCAAATCTCAACCACGATTAGATCTTTAGAGCTTCCTCTTTTAAGTAAATTCTATCCTATAGATGTGTATGAAGATAAAGAGCTAGGAGAGAAGAAAAGTTTAACACTACGTCTCTTTATTCAATCATTAGATAGGACACTTGATGATAATGATATTGACTCTACTGTAAATACTATTATTGACAATCTTTCATCTGAATATGGAGCCAATTTAAGATGAAAAATGTAAATATTGAAAAATCTTCTGAACCTTTCTCTTTAAAGTGTTCAGACATTGCAGCAGACAAATCAATATCTCATCGTTGTGCCATCTTCTCACTTTTAAGTGATAAACCCTCTACTATTCAAAACTTTCTTTTAGGTGAAGACACTTTGGCTTCCCTCTCTATTGCAGAACAACTAGGTGCAGAAGTTATGAAAGAAGGAGGAAATATAACCATTATCCCTCCTAAAAAACTAACGGAGCCTGATAACATTTTAGACTGTGGAAATGCAGGAACAGGAATGAGACTTTACGCTGGATTTCTTTCTGGAATAGATGGTTCTTTTATTTTAACTGGTGATAAATATTTACGTTCAAGACCGATGAACAGAGTTACTGTGCCATTACGAGATATTGGGGCAAGAATAGATGGTAGAGAAAATGGGAACTTAGCACCTCTTGCAATACGTGGAGGAGAGTTAAAATCATTCTGTTATAACTCACCTATTGACTCAGCTCAAGTAAAATCTGCTCTTATTTTAGCAGCACTTCAAGCCGATAAAAACTCTTTCTATAAAGAGGAGTTATTGTCACGAGACCATACGGAGAGAATGTTACGTGGAATGGGTGCAAATATTAAGACAAATGAAGAGGGATGGATAGAGATAGAGCCTCTAAGAAAACCTTTAGAACCACTAAACATTACTGTACCTGCCGACCCTTCAAGTGCTTTCTTTTTTGCAGTAGCAGCTGCCATTACCCCAAATGCTAAAATTGTTATTAAAAATGTAACACTTAACCCAACAAGAATTGAAGCTTATAAAATACTACTTGGCATGGGGGCTGATCTTAGCTTTATTGAGAGAGAAAACATCTATGAACCTATTGGTGACATAGAAGTCTCTTATAATGGTAAACTTCAAGCAGTTACAGTTGAGGAAAATATTGCATGGCTCATAGATGAGCTCCCTGCTTTAGCCATTGCTATGGCTGTAGCTAATGGAAAAAGTATAGTAAGAAATGCAAAAGAGTTAAGAGTAAAAGAGAGTGATAGAATATCTACTGTTATTAAGGGATTAAACCTTTGTAATATTCAAACCATAGAGAATCATGATGGCTATGAAATCATTGGTGCTGAGTTCAAAAAAGCTACTATTGACAGTTATGGTGACCATAGAATTGCCATGAGTTTTGCCATAGCTGGAATACAATGTGGAATGACGATTAAAGATGTAGAATGCATAGACACTTCATTTCCAAACTTTTTTGATATTCTCTCTCAAATTACAACTATAGAGGAAAAATAGAATGAAAATAGAATTAGCATCAAGCTATGGTTTCTGTTATGGTGTCAAACGAGCCATAGAAATAGCAGAAAAGCATCAAAATAGCTTCACCTATGGTCCACTTATTCATAACAAAGACGAAATTAATCGATTAAAAACTGGTTTTAATATTGGATTAGTAGAAAAGATGGAAGATATAGACAGTAATAATGCCATTGTTATTAGAACACATGGTATACCTAAAGATGAACTTTCAATACTAAAAAAACAAGAAAATAAAATCATTGATGCAACCTGTCCTTATGTTACAACACCACAAAACATTGTAGAAAAAATGAGTTCAGAGGGCTACTCTGTTGTTATATTTGGTGACAAAGCACACCCTGAAATAAAAGGTGTTGTCTCCTATGCAGAACATCAAGAACATACATTTATTGTTTTAACTCCTAAAGAGTTAGATGTATTACCTTTAAAAAATAAAGTTGCTTTAGTCTCTCAAACAACAAAAAAACCAGAAGATTTTACAAAAATAGTTGATGCACTGATTTCAACACATAAAGAGGTTAGAGTTTTTAATACTATATGTAATGCAACCTTTGAAAACCAAGATGCAGCTGCAGCATTAGCAAAAAGAGCTGATGTCATGATTGTTATTGGAGGAAAACACTCTTCAAATACTAAAATGCTACACAGTATCTCTCAAAATGATTGTAAAGACAGCTATCTTATAGAAAATGAAAGTGAACTTCAAGAGTCATGGTTTAAAAATAAAAACCTTTGTGGCATATCAGCTGGAGCCTCAACTCCTGACTGGATTGTACAAAATGTTATTAATAAAATTCAATTAATAACCAACTAAATTATTATAAATATAACTTTAAAGACATTTAAACTTTAAAGTTATTACTATCCCCTCGCATTTCACTATATCCTCACATATTCTTATATTTTCATTATCTATTAAAAAAAAAAGAGTATAATAGCGCAAAATTAGGCACAAGCAAGGATTAGTAAGTATGAAATTCGAAGATATCGAAATAGAAGATGTAGATTTTGGAGCGATGCTCGAGGAGTCGTTTAAAAAAGCAGATACAAAAAGTGATTTAGTAGATGGTGTTGTTGTTAAAATAGATGAAGAAGAGAATCAAGCAGTAATTGATGTTGGTCGTAAAAATGAAGCATTTATGTCATTAGACCAAATTAGAGATGAAGATGGTACTATTATGTTTGAAGAGGGTGAAGCAATTACTGTTGTTATCACTGGATTTAGAGGTGAAAGACCAAATGTTTCTTATGAATTAGCAGAAAAAAGAGCAGCATTAGCAGAATTTATTGAAGAGTATGATGACGAGCAAGAGTATGTTATTGAAGGTGAAATCACTAAGAAAAACAAAGGTGGTTTTGTAGTTGACGTTTCTGGTTTAGAATTCTTTATGCCAAGAACACTTTCATATATCTCTTACAAAGTTGACCCAATTGGTAAAAAAATCAAAGCACTTATTGTTAAAGTTGACAAAGAAAAAGGTTCAGTTGTTATCTCTAGAAAAGAGTTAATTGAACGTGAAAAAGCTGAAACACAAGAGATTGTAGACAAATTATTAGAGAACAGAGCTGTTGTTCTTGGTACTGTTAAAAAGATTACATCTTACGGTATGTTTGTTGATGTTGGTGGTATGGACGGTCTTGTTCACTACTCACAAATTTCTCATAAAGGTCCAGTTAACCCTTCAAAATATTACAAAGAGGGTGATGAAGTTAATGTTATGGCTATTGACTATGATAAAAAGAAAAGACACCTTTCTCTTTCTATTAAAGAGGCAAACCTTGACCCATGGAAAGATATTGACAATACACTTAGAGCTGGTGATACTGTTTCAGTAACGGTTTCAAATATTGAACCATATGGAGCATTTGTAGATTTAGGTGAAGATTTAGAAGCATTCCTTCATGTATCTGAAATTTCTTGGAACAAAAATGTTAAACACCCTAAAGATTTTATTGAAATTGGTCAAGTTATTGATGTTGAAATTATCGAAATTGATAAACAACAAAGAAGACTTAGAGTTTCAAGAAAAACATTGCTTCCAAAACCAATTGATCAGTTTGCCTCTGCGAACAGAGTTGGTGACATAATTACAGGTACAGTTTCATCGGTAACTGACTTTGGTGCATTCCTTAAAATTGGTGCTGTTGAAGGTCTTCTTCATAACCAAGAACTCTCTTGGGAAAAATCAGAATCTGCTAAAGATCTTTACAAAGCTGGTGATGAAGTTGAAGTTAAAATCATTAAAATTGATAGAGATCAAGGTAAAGTTTCTTTAAGTAAAAAAGCCATGGAAGAGTCTCCTGTAGCAGCATTTGCAAAAAATCATAAAAATGGTGATATTGTAGAAGGTACAGTTAAAGATAAAAAAGACTTTGGTGTATTTATCTCTTTAGAACCAGGTGTTGATGCACTTATTAGACTTGATGACTTAGATCCAATTAAAGAAGATGAGATTGAAAAAGGTCAAACTATTAGAGCTGTTATCTCTTTCATTGATGCTAAAAATGACAGAATCAGAGTATCTGTTAGAAGATTAGAGCGTCAAGAAGAGAGAGAAGCACTTGATAAAGTAAATGCTGAACAAGATAATAGTATGACTCTTGGTGATGTTTTTAGCGATTTTAAAAAAAAATAATAAGGTCTTAAATAGATGTCTAAAATTACTATTGTAGTTTGTGATCATATCCACCAAAAAGGGTTGGATATTCTCGCAAATGATGCCGATATAAATCTTATTAATGCTGCAGATGAGCCTAAAGAAAAGCTCATCTCTGAAATTATTCCTCTTGCTGATGTAGCCATTACCCGTTCTTCTACGGATGTTGACCAAGCCTTTCTTGATAATGCAGATAATATAAAAGCTGTTGTTCGAGCTGGTGTTGGTGTTGATAACGTAGATATAGAGGGTTGTAGTAAAAAAGGTATTGTTGTAATGAACGTGCCTACTGCAAACACCATAGCTGCTGTTGAACTTACTATGACTCATATGCTTTCATGTGTACGTCAATTTCCTTATGCACATAACAATCTTAAGCTTGATAGAGTTTGGCGTAGACAAGATTGGTATGGTACAGAACTAAAAGATAAAAAACTAGGAATTATTGGTTTTGGTAATATCGGTTCACGTGTTGGTAAAAGAGCCAAAGCATTTGAAATGGATATTGTCGCTTATGACCCATACATAGACTCATCAAAAGTTACTGACTGTGATATTGCCTATACTAAAAACTTTGATGATATTTTAGCATGTGATATTATTACTATTCATACACCTAAAAATCAAGAGACTATTGGAATAATAGGGTCTGAAGAAATTGCTAAAATGAAAGATAGTGTTGTACTTATCAACTGTGCAAGAGGTGGGCTTTATGATGAAGATGCACTTCTTGAAGGTTTAAAGTCAGGTAAAATTCATATGGCTGGGATTGATGTTTTTAACAAAGAACCAGCAACCGAGCACCCTCTTCTTGACCTTGACAATGTTACACTAACACCTCACTTAGGTGCCAATACAAAAGAGTCTCAGCAAAATATTGCTATTCAAGCAGCTGAAAATGCTATTGCTTCAGCAAAAGGCATCTCTTTTCCAAATGCATTAAACTTGCCAATTAAAGAGAATGAGCTACCTGACTTTTTAAGACCTTATCTTGAACTTATACAAAAGATGGGACATCTCTCTGCACAAGCTACAAAATCGGTAGTTAAAAGTATTAAAATCACAACAGAAGGTGAAGTTTCTGATCATATTGATTCGTTAACGACTTTTGCTACAGTTGGAATTTTAACTGAATCATTAGAAGATACAGTAAACTATGTCAATGCTGAGTTTGTAGCACAAGAGAGAAATATTCAACTTATTAAAGATGTACAAGCTAACAACTCTGGTCTTTCCAATAAAGTCACTATTAAATTAACTACTGAAAATGGTACATTTACTATTGCAGGAACAGTTTTAGGTGATAATGCTCAAAGAATTATTGAGATAGATGGTTATATGTTAGACTTAGAACCAAAAGGTAAAATGATTCTTTTCCGAAATACTGATGTTCCTGGTGTTATTGGAGATGTTGGTCATATCATTTCAGCCAACAATTTAAATATTTCAGACTTTAGATTAGGTCGTGATACAAATTCTCAAGCTTTAGCTGTTGTTAAGGTTGATGGAAATGTTACTAAAGAACTCTTAACTGAACTCTCTGACTTAGAAACTTGTCTTAGCGTCTCATACGTTACTATATAATTCTACTCTTTACTTTTATTTCAAATGCTACAAAAAGTAGCTTTGAAATAACTATCTATTACAAAAATCAACTCTTTACACAAATAAAGTTATAATCTTAAAATTTTAATAACTACATTAAAATTTATTGATATAATTAATTTTCATATATTATTTTTATTATAAAAATAATAAATTCTTATAACGAGGTCGCCGATGGTTTTAAAAAAGTCTCTTTTATTTGTAATACTTTCACTATCCACAACTCTGCTTTTAGCAGAAGAGTATGACACTTCTACAACTGTTTCAAATACACCTTTATCTAATTTAACATTAGAAAATGCTCTTCAAATTATGAAAAACAATAACCTAGAGTTAAAAATTTCTAAGTTTGAGGAGGAGATGAAAGCAGATGAAGCAGAGGTTGCCAAAGGTCATAAATATGGTAAATTAGACTTAAAAGTTCAGGCACTACGCTCTAATGATGCTGGTAATGTCTTTGGATTTAAACTAAAAAGTAGAGAAGCATCTTTTGCTGATTTTGGTTTTTCTGATTTTATGGGTGCAATTGGTCAAGGTGCACAACAGGCCAATGGTGATTTTGGAGCTTTTTCAGAAGGTTTAGCACAACAGGGAGGAAATATTCTTGGCATAGAACCTAAAGATTTAAACTATCCAGATGCTATAAACCATTTTCAAACCACACTTACCTATATGGTTCCTCTCTATACAGCTGGAAAACTTGACCAATATGGGAAAATAACCAAAGCACTTCATATCATGAGTCAACTAGACACAGATAAACTATTAAATGAAAAAGTATTTCAAACGACTAAAACATTTTATGATATCTCTTTGGTAGATCAATATATTCAAAATCTAGGAAGTATTGTGAGCAATATAGAGCGTTTAGAAGATATTGTCTACAACATGAAGGAAGAGGGTTTTGCTAAAGATATTGATGCCCTAGAGGTAAAAGCAAGAAAAGCTGAAGCACAAAGTATGCTAACTAAAGCTAAATACAATAAAGTATTGGCATATCAATACCTCTCATTTTTGCTCAACAATAAGGTTGAATCTATTCAAAACCTTGATACAACGGCACCCATGCCAAAGATTGTAAAAGAAGAGCTACAAGAGGACAATTTAGATATTCAAAAAGCCAAACTTGGACTTAAAATAACCGATATGGCTATAGAGCTTCAAAAAGCCAATTTTTTACCTACAGTTGGTGCATTTGGAGAGTATGGTTCAAGTGATAATAACCCTTTCAATGACTTTATTGATAAAGATTTTTATACAGTTGGACTACAACTAGAGTGGAATTTATTTAACGGAAATATTGATAAATATAACTTGGAGAAAGCCAAAGTTGAAAATATGAAAGTTAGAGAACAGGTTGAATTAGCCAAAAAAGGTACCTATCTAAAAGTAGATAAGCTTTTAACTGAAATAAAAAGTAAAGATGCTGAAGTAGAAAGTTTAACAACACAGTTGAATTTTGCGAGTAAGGTTTATGAAAATTATCAAGATCGTTACCAAGAGGGTATCAGTTCTATCTCAGATGTATTGATCAAACAATCAAAAGAGTTGGAAGTACTTTTAAAACTTCTTACAGCAAAAAATGACCGTAATGCAAAAGTTTTTGAAATAACAAGTATAATTAACAAAGGAGATGTATAATGAAAAAATTTAAATCTACATTGGCACTTGGCCTTCTTTTGGCTACCAATACACTTTTGGCTATAGACCTCAATATTGCAGGTTCAGTTATGTCTGATAATCAAAAAATGATTACCAGCAGATATATGGGAATCGTTAAAAAAATGTTGGTAGCCGAGGGAGACATTGTAAAAAAGGGTCAACTTCTTTACGAAATTGACTCCAAAGAGATTGACTCAAAAAAAGAGCAAGTTGAACTGGGAATCTCTCAAGCACAATTGGCACTTCAGATGAATAAAAACCAATACAACAATGTGCTTTTAAACCTTGGTAGATATCAGAGACTATACAAAAAAGGTATGGTCTCAAAATATGAACTGGAAAACCTTGAACTTGCATCTAAAAACATGAAAGATATGATTGCAATAGCAAGAAAACAAGTTTCTCAAGCCAAAGCAATGAAAAAAGAGGTCATGAACCAATACAATTATCTTCGCTTAAAAGCACCAAATAATGGTGTTATTATCATGAAGAAACTCAATGTTGGAGAGATGGCAATTCCAGGTATGCCAGGTGTGGTTTTAACCGATTTAAGTAAATTAAGTATCATTACTGAAATCTCAGAAAACGATATTAAATTTATGACCTTGGGTAAAAAAGTTGATATTGAAATTCCTTCTGTTAGCTTTAAGACTGTAGGGACTATTTACTCTATTATTCCTGCATCAAATCCAATGACACACAAATTTAAGATGAAAATAAAGTTTGATACACAAAGTAAATCTATCTATCCAGGTATGTATGCTAAAGTTCATATTAAAGGATAATTATGAAAAACAATGAACCTTATGTCGTTAAAGATGTTGCAGGAAAATTAGCAAAAGCCTTTCTCCGAAATCCTCTTACGGCTGTACTTGGAATTGTTCTCCTTGCACTGGGTTGGATATCGCTCTCTACCATGCCTCGTGAAGAGGATCCACAGATTGCTATTTCGGGTGGTGGAATTATTGTTGCCATGCCAGGAGCCACTCCACGTGAAGTAGAAAATATTATTGCCAAACCACTTGAAGAGAAACTGCGTGAAGTGAGTGGTATTGAACATGTGTACAGTATGTCTATGGACAATGTAGGTATTGTCAATGTTATGTATTATATCGGAGAGAATAGAGAAGACTCTAACCTTAAACTTTATGATAAAGTCATGCAAAATATGGACAAAATGCCTAAGGGTGTTATGCAACCACTTATTAAACCTTTTGATATTGACATTGATGTTCCTATTATAACCATTGCCTTTTTTAAACAGGAGCATTCAAAAATATCTCTTGTTGATTTTAATGAAAAGATAAAAAAACTACAACATAATATAAATGCCATTGATAATGTTGCTAAAACAACTCTTAAAGGTGCACACAAAGAGCAATTTAATGTTGAAGTAGACATGGGTAAACTATCAGCATATCATCTCTCTATGGGGCAAATTATGCAAGCCATACAATCACTTGCTGCCAATGTTCCAAATGTTAAAGGTAGAACCAATGACAAAAAGTTGGTTATTTTTGGTATTTCAAATGCCATTGGAAGCATAGACGATGTTAACAATGTTATGGTAGCCAACTACATGGGTTCACCTATCTATCTTCGTGATGTGGCCAATGTTAAAAAAGGAATTGATAAACAAAACTTCCAAGATGCAGAAATTATTTATAGAGCTGATGAAAAGAAAGAAAATCCATTTAGTAAAGCCACCGCTCAAGTTACCCTCTCTGTAGCAAAACTTGCAGGAAAAAATGCTGTTTTTGTGGCTGAAGATGTTATGGAGATGCTCAAAGAGCATAAAGAGGAGTTTCATAAAGCTGGTATAGAGTATATAGTTACAAGAAATTATGGTGAACGAGCCAACGAAGCTGTTAACGAGTTAATGCATCACCTAATGATTACCATTATTATTATTGCTGTTATGTTAATCTTTGCACTGGGTTGGAGAGAGTCACTTATTGTAACTTTTTCTGTACCTGCAATTTTGGCTATTACACTGGTCATTGCCCAAGTAACAGGTCAAACCATGAATAGAATTACTCTATTTGCATTCTTACTCTCCTTAGGTTTGTTGGTGGATGCGGCTATTATTGTTATTGAAAATATTCACCGACACCTCCATGACCCTAGTGCTAAAGATAAAGAGATGGGAGCACTTCTTGTAGAAGCGACCGATGAAGTTGGAGGACCTACGAATATTGCAACCTTAGCCATTATTATGACCATGGTTCCTATGGCATTTGTTGGTGGTATGATGGGTTCATTTATGAAACCTATTCCTTACAATGTTCCAGTAGCACTATTTGCTTCACTTGTTGTTGCTTATATTTTTACCCCTTACTTAAGTTTAAAACTTTTGAAAAAACCAGAGCATAATGAACAGCATAATATAGAAGAGAATCCTTATGGTATCTGTGAAATATGCGAAGGTGAGCATGAGACAGATAAACATGATGAAGAGATAAATAGGGAGAAAAAATAGATGAAAAAATTTGAAAATTTTATTCATAGCATACTCAAGAGTAAAGTAAAAAAGACGCTGGTTATTGTATTAACAGCTGTTGCATTCTTTGCGACACTACTTATGTTTCCAACTAAAGCTGTATTGGCAAGAATGTTACCAGGAAAAAGTGCCAATACCTATTCTATCTATATAGATACCCCTACAGGAAGTTCCATAGAACAAACAAGAAAAGTAACTCAATGTGTAACTGACATTTTAAGAAAAGAGCCAGAAGTTGCTAATATGGAGTCATTTTATGGTCAAGGTATCCCTTTAGACTATGCAGGATTGGTCAAGGGTGCAAGTATGAAACGTACTGAAAATGTGGCAGAAATTTCTATTAATCTAACAGACAAACACAGTCGTGAAGAGCCATCTTTTCTTATGGTACATAGATTACGACCTGTCATAAATAAAAGTTGTTCATCAGTTGTTTCAGGAACTTCTATTAAGATGGTTGAACAACCAGCTGGTCCTCCTACACTTGCTTCTATTGTTGTAGAAGTAATTGGTAATAATATTGAGAAAAGTAGAAAACTTTCAGTTGAAGTAGCTAATATTCTAAATAAAACAGAGGGTCTTGTTGATGTAGATATTATGGCAGATGATATTTTTGAAAAGTATAAACTTATCCCAGATATCGAAAAAATTGCACGTTCAGGATTAGGAATAGAGCAAGTCAATAATATTTTATATCTTGCTTTTGAAGGAATGGCGATTGCTACAAAGAACTCAAAAAATCATTCTCAGCAGATTCCTATCTTTTTAGTGCTTAGTGATGATACAAAACGTCTCTCTTCTCAAAGTGAAGATGCTCTTCGTTCAAAACTGGCATCACTTAATCTCATGAATCAAAAAGGGATGATGGTTCCGTTAACAGAGATTGTTGAGATTAAAAAAGTTGATTCAACACCAATGATTATGCACAAAGATTTGAGACGTATGATTAATGTCATTGCAGAGACTGATTTGGTCTCTCAGGTCTACCCTCTACTTGATGCACGAGAGAAAATGTTAGAGTACTTTTCCCAAGATTATAACATCACTAAAGCACCTATCTCAACCTATATGTTTGACCTCTACTTAACTGATAAAAAAACAGGTGAAAAGTTTTTACTTCGTTGGGATGGAGAGATGAAAGTAACACTAGATACCTTTAGAGACTTGGGTGCTGCTTTTATTGCTGCGTTGGTATTGATTTTCTTCTTATTGGTCATTTACTATAAAAGCTTTGCACTGAGTGGAATCATTCTGATTGGTTCATTCCTTTCATTAATAGGTGTTATTTTAGGTCACTGGGTAGCCGACATGGTCACCACACAAACCTTCTTCTTAACCGCAACCTCTCTGATTGGATTTATTGCACTTATGGGAATTAGCTCAAGGAACTCACTCCTACTTATTGACTTTGCAATGGGTCTTATTAATGATGAAGGCATGGATAAAAAACATGCCATTGCTCATGCATCTGCAACAAGAGCCAAACCAATTATGCTAACAGCCGTTGCTATTATCTTGGGTTCTGCTCTACTCGCTAGTGACCCTATTTTTGGTGGTCTAGGAGTAGCACTTATCTCTGGTACAGTTGCTGCTGTATTTGTATCGTTACTCTTTGTTCCTGTACTTCTAGACAATACAAAAGCGATGGATAAAAAAGAGGAAGAATCAATTTAATCTTTCTCTTTGTATATGTGTAATCGTTTAGCTACACATATACTCCTAATTAGCATCATATTATTCTTACATAATCACACTCTAATCACATTAATAGTATAATTTTTATTAATAATTACTATAGGCTAAGATAATGACAAAAACTATGAAACCACAACAAACCAAAACAGAAACTTTTCATTTAGCAGCCTCTTATACCATAGGTTCACATATTCTTCCTGGTGAAACCATGGAAAATATTAATCAAATAGTAAAGGGGCGTATAAAATTAACCATTATTCCCTGTGATGAAATAATTAGTGGAATTAAAGAGGGTATATACGACTTAGGACTTATAGAGTCTCCACTCTTTGATGAAAATTTAGTTTATAAAGAGTGGATGGGAGATGAACTGGTTATCTGTTCCCAAAAACCTATCTCTGATTCTTTAGAAAAAGAAGAATTAAGTTCTTGTAAATTAATTTGTAGAAAAGAGGGTTCATTAACTAGAAACTTTATTACAAACTTTCTTGCACAATTAGACCTCTCTTATAAAAGTTTTAACTCCCTCTCTGAAGTGGACAATGCCACAGCCATGATACAAAGTATAAAATGGGCAAAACCAAATAAAGAAAACCCGACCATAGCTATTGTTTCAGACCTTGCAATAGAAGATGAAGTAAAATACAATAAACTCTACAAATCTCGTATTTGTAATAAACCTATGAAAAGAAAATTTAATCTTATTTATGATAAAAAGAAAATCTCTAACAAGAACTTAAATTTAATTATTACTAAACTTTTAGAGAAAGCTTCTTAAGATAAAAGCTATCTCTTCTTAAAGAACAACTATTACAAAAACCTCAACATCTCATCTTTAATCTGCTCTTTCTCTACCACATTTCCATGTTTAACCTCTTTAGAAAAAAGCCCCTCTATCATAGCAGGTACTTTTTCCTCAGTATTTTCAGCTATCCACTTTAACGCTTCTGTATCATTTTCTGTTTTATCAGAACCTAAAGCTCGGGCAACCGTTGTTGAAAATTTTGTCCACTCTGCTGTAGAGTAGATAACACTTTTTAAATTTTTTCTTGTACGTTTCTCGTAAGACTTCATACACGTAGCTGTATGTGGGTCCATAATGTAGCCCTCTTTTGCATATTTACCTATAAAGGCTTCACACTCATCATCTTCACTAAATGTTGCCTCAAAATCCTCTTGCATTGATGACAATTCATCAGCAGTCAATTCATATTTTCCAGTTTCATTTAAAGCATCCATAAGCTCTTTGGTACGCTCTGCTCCAAACTTGTCAAAAAGAACACGTTCTACATTTGAACTTTTTAAAATATCCATCGCAGGTGATTCTGTTTTGATAAGTTCTCTTGAACCCATATCATAAACACCATTTTCTATGAGGTCAGTTAAAATGTTGTTTACATTTGAAGAAACTAACAGTTTCTCTACAGGAAGTCCTGCTTTTTTAGCGTAGTATCCACCTAAAACATTTCCAAAGTTTCCTGATGGAACAACCAAATAGATATTTTCACCCATTTTAATTTCATCTTTTCTTAGAAGCTCTAAATAGGCATGAATATGGTAAATAATCTGGAAAATAATTCGCCCAAAGTTTACTGAGTTTGCAGCTGAAAGCTTAATGTTTCTACTTGCTAGTTCTGCTTTAAAATCATCTGAAGCCAAAAGCTCTTTTAGCATGTTTTGAGTGTCATCAAAGTTTCCCACCACACCAATGACTTTTTCATTTTCTGCCTCTTCTGTTACCATTTGAAGGCGTTGAACATCAGAAGTTCCACCATCAGGGTAGAGACAAGCGACTTGAATGTTTGGCTGGTTTTTAAAAGTCTCTAGTGTAGCTGGTCCAGTATCACCAGATGTTGCAGCCATTATCAGATAGTTTTCATTTCGTTTTTGTGCCTCTTTAGAAAGAATGTACCCAAACGGTTGAAGTGCCATATCTTTAAAAGCACGAGTTGGACCATGGTAAAGCTCCATCACAAAACAGTCATCTTCTATTTTACTAAGAGGTACAGGGTTTTTAGGGTCATCAAAAGCATCATAACGGTTTAGTGCTTCTTTTAGAGTAGACTCTTCTATGTCTATTTCAAAACTTTGCAATACATCTAATGCCAATTCTTTATAGTTGCTATTAAGATGTTTTTCTAAAAACTTTTGACCAAATTCAGGAAACTTTTCAGGCACATAAATCCCACCAAAACTTGCAATTGGACTAAGAATTGCCTCTGAAAAATTTACCTTTTGAGATTTTAAACCATCATTACCACGTGTCTCTATAAACTGCATTAAACTATCCTAAATATTTTTTTTGAATTATAGCGAAAAAATATAATTAATTATGCCCAAAAATACGTGTTAAAAATGGTACCTCTTTCTCTTTCCCATATTTTGCATAATGTAATTCATATATATTTGAAGCTATAAGTTCTATCTCTTCTTTTGCTTCACAGTTACAAGCAAAGAGTAGATGGTCATTAATTTTAAGCTTCATATTTCTTGGTAATAAAATACTTTCACCATCACGCTCAACTATAAGAGCAATAGCGATATTTTTATTTTCCCTATTAGAGAGTGACACTCTTAATGCTTCTATATTAACCTCTCTACCCTCTAAAATATCATGATAAATAGCATAACTCTCCTCTTCATTGATTTTTAATGACATCACAAGAGGGTTACCACCTATTCGCTTAATAAGTAGACGAACCAGCGTCTCTGCCCATGCTTCATCTTTTTTTAAGATGTGCATTAAGAGACGATGGCGTAATGGTTTGGTAAGAGCTAAAGATGTTTTGTTTATCAGTATTCTCTCTATCATAAAAATCCAATCAATATCAGCTACCTTAAAAATACTAATCTCTTGAATGGTATTTTCTCTTGAAACCAAATAGATGTCAGGGTTAAGCTTTTTCGCCGTAATCATAATAGAGAGGTTTTTTATATCATTTTTAGTACCTATAATGAGACAACTTGCCTCTTTTATACCAGCTTTTATGAGCGTCTCTTTATCATCTGGATTTTCATGAATAAATTGATGATTATGAATCATATCACGACTTGCTGTACGTTTTTCATCTATAAAGACATACTCAAGATTATACTTATCAAACTTTCTTTGTAGTTCTTTTCCTAAACGCCCATAACCACAAACAATATATTTTCCAGAGGGTGGTAGAGTGCAGACTTTACTGTTTAAATCTGCATTTTGATAAATCCAATTTTCAAGCAGAAGTACATGGGGTGAGGTTAACGATATGTCAACTCTTTTTGCAAACACTTCAAAGGGATTTATAACTGAGGCAATATCGGTATCTTTAATACTCTTCATTGTCGCATCAAATGTTGCCTTTGCCATCACTTTAACTTTTGGATTTAAAAACTTGGTTAATATAGCTATACGAAGATTTTTCTCTTCATCTTTAAAAAGAGAGACAATGGCTTTACAGTTTCTTTTACGAATACCTGCGTCTTCTAAGACCTCTGAAATAACACCATCTCCTATCATGATGGGAACATCACGACTTGACTCTTCTAAAAGAAAATGGTTAACTTTCTCTTCATCTTTTTCTATAAGTACCACTTCTATTTCAACATCATGAAACTTTTTTATTATTTCAGAGTTCACGTAACTGTAGCCCAAAACAATCACAAAATCACTTTGAATATCTCTTACTTTCTTTCTAAAGCTACTTCTCATTAACTCAAATTTCAACGTTCTATCGGTCACAGCTGAAACCAAAGCCCCAACACCATAGAACCAACCAACAACTGTTAAATAGATACAAATAGAAACCCAAAGTTTCTGTGCATAGGTAAAAGCATAAGGAGACTCACCAAAACCAATAGTAGAAGCCATATAGGAGACAAAGTAAAAAGCATCAAAAAAAGTTAAGTGATAAACTTTACCATTATCATCTAAACCAGGAATCAGCACCATTCCTAAAATAGCTATAGAGTAAGTCACAATAATAACTAAGAGAGGTAGCCTTAACTTCTGTAAAATAATCCAAAGAGCATTATCACTCATCAGATTACCTTTTTGATTTTAATGTTTCACCTATGTATAAGATGACCGATGTAATATTGGCTAATAACGCCCCACCAGAAAGGGAGATAATCGCAGAAAATGCTTCTATATTTACAATAGAGAGATACTCCGTAACTGTCCAAACAGTTACAGCAGCGATAAGTTGAATATCTGCCACCAAGCTGGTTGCCAAGAGAACTGCTCCCATTTGAGTTTTATCCCCTATTTTCAATACTGTAGAGATAAGACTCACAACCAAGGCAACAAACAGTTCATAAACACTATGAAGTTCTGGTCTGTCTATATCTCCATAAAAAAACCCAAAGTTTATGGTCATCGCCAAAATAAAGAAAAATCCAGAGATTACTTTTTGTAAATTCATATGTTCTCCAATGTTATATTATATTACAGTATACTTAAAATAGATTATATAGTAATTTTAATTAAAAAACCTCAAAAAGTATCTCTTTTAACCTCTTTCTCATCGCTTTGGGTAATTCTTTCTGATTTGAAAATATAAAAA
>JALUMR010000173.1 GCA_027055805.1 Campylobacteraceae bacterium | reverse complement strand
GGCTCCTTATGGACATATTGGATGTTGTATAGATATAGGTATTTCAATGATTTTAAAACAAGTTGGTAGTTTAGACAAAATTGAAAAGTTTGCAAAAGATAATCAATGTACGCTTAGTAGTTATGCTGGTCCTCTTGGTAGCGACTATGAGAGTGTAGACCAAGCATTGTCTGGAGAGACAAATCTTATAAAATTATCTTGTCATCATAGTGATGTGAATTGGGATTCTTTAAATAGTTTACCAAAAAATGAAACCATCATAGTAAGTAAAAGAACAGGAAACTGGGATATTTTTAGGGTTGGTATTGATGGTACAAACAGTGTGAATCTAACAAACCATAAAGCAAAAGATAACTTTCCTCATCTTGTAAAAGATAGAACATCTATTTTATTTGTTTCAGATAGAGATAATGGAGACCAAGAGATTTACTCTATGGATGTAGATGGAAACAGCTTGAAACGTTTAACTAATTCTCAAAGAGAAGACATAACTCCAAAAGCTTCACCTAATGGTCAGAAAATAGTATATTTATCGAAGCGTGATGGTAACTATGAGGTTTATACAATGGATATGAACGGAGAAAATCAGACACGCTTAACAGACACTAGAAAAGATGAAACTCTTCCATCATGGTCACCTAGCTCTAATGAAATAGTATTTGTTAGTGAACGAGATGGAAATAAAGAGATTTATACAATGGATTCTAATGGTGATATGCAACTTAACTTGACAAATAACTCAGCAAGAGATGATATACCTGCTTTTTCTCCTGATGGAACACAAATAAGTTTTCTTTCAAACAGAGATGGTGATTTTGATTTGTGGATAATGAATATTGATGGAACAAATGCTCATAAAATTACAAGTGATGAAAAAGATGAGATAGGTTGGTATGCATGGTCACCTGATGGTTCACGTATTGTATATGACTCAAAAGTAGATGGAGATTATGAAATTTATTCCATAAAACCTGATGGTAGTGACCTTAAAAAGTTAACAGACAATAATTTTAAAGACCAATTTTCTAGTTGGAGTTGGGATGGAAGTAAAATTATTTTTATGACCGATAGAGATGGAAATATTGAAGTCTATAGTATGGATGCAAACGGGGACAACCCAACCAATATGACTAATGACCCATCAGAAGAAGCACTACCATCTGTATCACCTGTATATGGTACAGGAGGAGGTTGTTTTATAGCAACTGCTTCTTATGGAAGTTATCTTGCTTCTGAAGTTATGGTGCTAAGAGACTTTAGAGATGACTACTTGTTAACAAACGACATAGGTACAAAGTTGGTAGAGTTTTACTATAGAACTTCTCCACCTATTGCTAACTATATTGCAGAACGACCTATATTACGAGGGGTAGTTCGTGTACTTTTAACTCCTATAGTTTATGGTGTCAAATATGGCTATATGACATTGATGTTGTTTATATTGTTAATATTGATGTGGGTATTTAAGAGAACTAAATTAAATAGGTTAAAATAAAAAGAAAAAAAGATGCTAAAAAAACTAATACTACTACTAACCCTAACAACTCTACTCTTCAGTGATAGCAATATCACTGAAGAGAGCATATCTC
>JALUMR010000172.1 GCA_027055805.1 Campylobacteraceae bacterium | reverse complement strand
ACATAGAGGTCAACATCAGCTTCTAGCCCAGTTAAGTTAACACGAACACTTTTATTCTTTGGAACGGTTATATTATAATATTTTTTTTCTTTTACTTTAACCGTACCATCTATTGCTTTTCCTGATGTTAGGGGTAGGCTTGTGGCAGACAGAATTTGTGTACTTAATCCTATGCTTAAGGCTATGTATAATAGTTTTTTCATTTATTAGTCCTTTTTATAGTTATCTTACTAAGTATAACATAATATAATTAAAAAAAATATAATTTAATATGGAATGGATGTTTTGTTCGGTGTTACTGAACCTATTATTATAGCTTTGATAAGATTTAAAGGGGGAAGATGAGAACTCCATAACAATGGAGTTCTTTTATTAAATATTGTCTTCGCTAATAAGTTTAGCTTCGTTTGGATTACTAATGTCATATATTCTACGAATTGGTTTTTCTGTACTTAAATCATCCATCATAGGGAATGAATCAATGATTAATTTCTTACCATTATCTGTAGTAGAATAAGTTGAATATGCAGATTCTGGCTCTTCACTATGATAAAATCTAAAAAGTTCTTTTCCTGAAGGGCTATACAATACATAGTGCATACTAGATTCTTCTGGTATAGTACGATATACTATCACAAATATAGGAGTATGTTCTAGTTGTTTGTTATCAAAATATGCATCCATTGTATTGATTTCAGATTTGTGAATAATAGAAACTTTTTCATTATTTTTTTCAATATTAATTTTATATACATGATGAAATATTGTATACTCTAAATTATTGTTTTTTATAATGTAAACAATATTTTTTTCATTGGAGCATAAAACATCTTTGCTACTATTTGATTGATTTAAACAATGCTCTTTAGCTAAATTAATCAGTTCAGAATCAATATTTCCATCTTTCCATTTTGGTTGTTTATTATCTACTGTCTTTGGAAAGAAATTTTTATGGTTGTCAACTTTTTCTACATTCCAATTACTAATATCTACTAAATTTAGGTGTTTATCGTTCCAAGGTCTTTGAAACATACTTTCCATATTAGTTACATTTGATGTATCCCAATTACTGATTCTAAGTGAATCAATATTTCTATAGTATCCGTAAAACATTCCTTTCATATTGGTTACTTTAGAAACATTCCACTTACTTAAACTTCCTACAGAGGTAATTTCTATACCTCTCATGTCTTTTCCCATATCTTTTCCTCCTGCAAACATCTCTTCCATGTTGGTTACATTTGAGACATCCCAGTTGCTAAGGTCTTGGTTAAATTCCCAATCCATATAATAAGATAGTCTACTCATATCAGTAATACAAGAGGTATTTACATTTGTAACATTTTCATGATGAAGTAATTTATCATTTAGTTCATCACGAGTAATACAAGGATTTGCACTCCCTTTAACAGCCTTTAAACTATAGTTAGCCACTTGATACCCATAAACATGAATATAAACAGTAGCATCTTTTTTAGGAGTAATGACACACTCTTCATTTTTAGTACCACTGTTGTTAGATTTACAGTTAAAAGAGTGTAGACCAGCTTTTCTTCCCACTCTAACACGTAGGTCAGCATCAGCTGTTA
>JALUMR010000171.1 GCA_027055805.1 Campylobacteraceae bacterium | reverse complement strand
GCTAAAAAATAACTATTATACTTAATGTACAAAAAGAACAGTTATTTGAAAAATATTACATTTTTTAAATCGTTTTACCAATGAGGGTTTAGAGATAATTACCAATAAAACTTATAAATAGAACAATCACATAAACCCTACATCTTATAAAAAAAGTCTGCCAAAATGATTTTTGAATCCTATACAGATAAGACAGTTACAGTTACATTGCATCAAGAGATGAGATATATGAGAGATATAGTTTTTATTGATACAAATATTCTTCTCTATGCTTTAACTGAACCCAAAAGAGAAAGACAAAGAGAAAAATTTACCAAAAATAGCTAAATCTTTAGAGTTGTTGACAAAATTGTATAATGAAGATGATATTGTGGTATCTGTTCAAGTCTTAAATAAGCTTCATTTTAACATGGTACGAAAATTTAAAATTGATGATGATATAGCTTTTAAAGCAATACAAGAGAATGTTTTTACCATAGCATCGTTCGAAACTCTAACAGCACAAATCTACACTAAAGCAGTTCAAATAAGAGAACAATATAATATCTCATATTGGGATTCATTGGTTGTTGCTTCTGCTTTAGAGAGTGGTTGATGGAGTCATAAATATTATTAATCTATTTTAAAACAGAGGAGTAACTTTACTCCTCAAAATTTTAATCTTATTCCCCATCAAAAACATAAGCATAAACAGGAACATAAATCAGCGTCAAAAGCGTCCCAACCAAAAGCCCCTCAATAGCCACATCATCCAAAGGGCTTAATCTCTCCCATCCAACAGCTTGTTCCAAAGCAATAGGAACCATACCTGCAATTGTCCCAATTGAGCTTTAATAATTCCTGTATCCATTGGTGGCATGGCATCTTTACCAATTAAGAGGCTTGGGATAAAGATATGTTTAAGTTTTGTTATATAAAATAGCTTTGACCCCTAAAATCTTTAGCAACCTTATCTATTTCTCACAATCTTATTTTTTATACTTATTTAATCTAATCCCTTTTATCCATTTTATAATATATTGAACTAAAAGATTTTATCTACATTCAAATTTTTACACATTTTAAAACAAATTTAAACTATAATAGTGAAGTAATAAATTATTAAAGGATATCTTATGCAACTAAAAATCATTATATTTATAACTCTACTGCTATTACCAATATTATCTACAGCTGATGAACTTGAAGTGGAATCTAATTCAACTTCATTAGAATCTATGGATATAAAGAGTTTAATTGAAAAAGCAAAATTTGTATCATCTCAAGAGAGAGAAGAGATTGAAAAGTTAATTAAAAAGAAAATTTCTAAAGCTCATAGAGAAAACTATATAAACGGATAGTTATTTTATATTTTTTATTATTATGATATAATATATCATATAAGGGGTTTTATGAAAGTACTATTATTGGAAGATGACAAAGTTTTATCACAAACACTGTATGAAATTTTAATTCAACATGGGTTTCAAGTAACGACTGTAGAGAATGGTGAAGAAGCCATGAATATGACTTTTAACCATAACTATGATATATATCTCTTCGATATTAACCTTCCAGATATAAATGGCATTGACTTACTAAAGAGTCTT
>JALUMR010000170.1 GCA_027055805.1 Campylobacteraceae bacterium | reverse complement strand
AAAACCAAGAAAATAACAGTACAAGCATCTTTACTTATGCACAAAACTCAAATATCTTAAACTCAATGGTAGAGTCAAATACAACAGAGAGTAAAACGATAAATTATGAGTATGATGCTACTGGAAACATCATCAAAGATGATAAACACACTTATACTTATGATTCAAGAAACAGATTAACAGCCATAGATTCTAATGTTATTTATGAATATAATTATGATAATAAAAGAGTAAGTAAGACTGTTAATGGAGTTAAGACCTACTTTATATATGATGGTCATATGTTGATTGGAGAATATAAACTAAATCTTTCTGATGATAGTCGTCAAGAGTATGTTTACTTGAACTCAACACCTATAGCAGTTATGAGAACAAATGATATGGGTCGAGTTTATGCTGACCATTTAGATACTCCACGAAGAGTGGCTACTAATGATGAAGATGCTACCATTGTTTGGAAATGGGAGAGTAAACCGTTTGGAGAAACAGAAGCTAGTGGTGAGATTACTTTTAATCTTAGATTTCCTGGGCAGTATTATGACAGCGAAACCAAGACTCATTACAACATCAACAGAGATTATAATCCTGTTACTGGGAGATATATTCAGAGTGACCCTGTTGGGTTTGATGGTGGGGTTAATGGGTTTGGGTATGTGAATGGTCAGCCGATTGCTCTTATTGATAAGGAAGGATATCGAGCTGATTTTATTCATATGAACTCTAAAACAATTGCAAATAGATTGATAAAAAGGGAAGCACGGTTATGGAGTGGTGATAAAAACTATTATAGTGTTGTTGTCCATGGTTGGCATGGAGTAGTATCTGATTTTGAATATTTTGTCAAGGTTAAAGGTAAGATATCTGATCAATTAGTAAATGCAATAAAATCTAGCAGAAAGAAAAAGGTATGGTTACTTTCTTGTGAGGCGGCTATGACACCTCCATCATGGGCAGCTAAAAATACTACCTCTGTATCTTTTGCTCAAAGACTTGCAAATCAAACAGGAAAAAAGGTAAAAGCTACTACTTCAACTATTAGATTTAATCCTTGGACTCATAATCCTTATATTATTTGGGGACAATGGGTTTATCTTTATCCACAATGAAAATAGAAATGAAAATAAAAATTATTATAAGTGTGTTATTTTTGGGCATGATTTATCTATATATTACTTATACTTCATGCCGTAGTTCATATAACTTAGATTCAAAAACAATCGAATCATATAAGCAAAAGGTAAATAACAAAAGTGATTGTCAAGTAGGAATCGAACTTGCTATTTATTATGCTGAAATTAAAAAAGACAAAGAAGTTGCTAAAATTTGGATGAATAAAGTTGCTCATTGTCAACAAAAAAATTAAACTCTGGACATAGGAGGACATAGGGACATAGGGGTCTATCATTAAAATTAGCAAGAGATAAAGCAATTATCTAAAGCCAAATAAAGATAGACAATTGTACCTAAAATTCAATATGATATACACACCCCAACCTTAAATTCCCATAAGCAAACCTTATCGACCAAAGAAGTTCAAACGAAAGCTATTATACGGCGAGGGAAGATAACATAACTCCCGATGACGAATATGAAAAT
>JALUMR010000169.1 GCA_027055805.1 Campylobacteraceae bacterium | reverse complement strand
AGTAAAATAGATGCAAATCCTGTTACCCATGCAGCTGATCTACGCCAAAACGGTATACTAGTCCAGACGGATAGATTTTCGTTTGCCATGTCTCCTCCTTAGTTTTTATGTTCTGCTATATCAGCACTCTGTTCATATCTTTTATCAGAATCTTCTATCAATCTAAAGTATAAATGGGGAATGAAGAAGTATGCCATCATTGACACCATCAGTACTTTAGTAGTAAAAGGTTCACTTTGAATTTGAACAGAGAGATTATATAAACAGTAAGTTTGTAATGCCCAAAATAGATAACCTAAATTCATCCATTTTTTAGAGAAGTAACCCATCTTTGAAAGCGTAATGATTGCAGCATAAGCCACACCAAAAACAAGAACAAGTGTTGATACGGTGAAAATCCACAAGAATGCATCTGGTGCAATTTCTGGTCGTACTATGAGTATATTTTCCATAAAGGAATCCTTTTGAGTATCGATTTAGCTAAAAGCATATTGTATTATCACTTTTTGCATAGGGAAATAAATTGATATATGTCAACTTTATCAAAAAAACTTTTTAAAATAATAAATTATAATTATGAGTTATGCTAACAAGTGTTAAAAAAGAACTAAATATCTATTTTACAAGACATCTAGCAGTATGAAAAGGGCGAGAGTAATTAGGAGAAGTAAATAGGTCACCTTCAAGTACCCACTCTTTGGATTTATCTATATTAATAGATTGTGCAACTTTTCGTTGCATACGACTTTCACAAATAACTACTTTACCTTCTGAAAAAGCTTGTTTTACCTCTGCCATTCTGTCAGTAGTAACCTTATTATGTAGACCAATAAATATGGCTAACACAAGACCTACTACTATCAATGCTTTAGGAGCCGAACCTCTTTTAAACATAGGTCTACTAGCAACAAAAAGGGTTACTAGTAAAATTACAAGAGCAATAACCAAATATCCACCCTCAAGTTCTAAAAATTTACTCATAATCGTGACTCCTATAATTTTTAAAAATAGTAACATAATCAACAAGAAGCAATATTGATAAACATCAACAATATAATTAATAAAAACATCTATACTTATGATAATTAAAAATAGGAGGCATTATGCAAAAATATCTATTTATGGCAATAGGTCTGGGACTTATATTCATGTCTATTATTGCTTTTCAGGAAGGGAAACCAAGCCCTAAATCACCTATATACAAAGAGGTCAAGAAATACTCACCTTACTACCTAGACAAACGTTTTGGTGGACTTCAAATCATGAACAGGGAAGATAAAAACTTTAAAGAGAAACCTACTAATATAGAGGTATTTCACCGTTTAGAGTATTTAGAAAAAGCTTGGGGTAAAGAGCATTTAAAAATTAAAGAGCATCAACTTACAGTTCTTGACAATAATAGAACAGACTTAACCACAATACCAATCAATAATGAGCAAGATGCTCAATTTATACATAGTTATTACGGAATATAAAATGTCTCCCCTACTCATGACACTTGTATCCTCCATAGTTATGCTTATGTTTATGGCATTTCCTGCCATGAAAACAGTAGAGTGGTTTGCAAGTAAAAAAAAGCTCACCCAAGAGACTCAAAATATTCTAATTGTTATTTTAACGATTATATTGTCCATTATGGTGGGGGTTTTTTTAAACTACGAAAAACTTTTTTCTTAATTAAATTAACATTCAATTCATATTGAAATACTATAATTTTGATGTTACGATAGACTCGGATTACAATCATTTAACAAAGGTCACACCAAAATGGTAAAAAAAATTCTCATAACACTACTCTGTTCAACCGTTGCTCAAGCCGAAGAACCAAGCCTTCTACTGCAACAAAATTGCTTAAAGTGTCATACTGAGCAGAAGATTCCGAGTGAGCTTATTTACCGTCGTTATTTAATGAAATTTAGTACCAAAGAGCGTATAAAAAAATCTCTTGCTAGTTATTTAAAAAGTTCTAAAAAAGAGAACTCTATTATGCCTCAACAGTTCTTTTTGAAGTTTCCACCAAAAGAGGCTTTGGATTTGAATGAGACAGTTTTAGAGGAGAGTATTGAGGCTTATTTGGATTATTTTGATGTTAAAGATAGATTAGAACTTAGTAAGTAACATTCAACTAATAGGTATCCACTACTGCTTATCAATTCTGCTTTAATCAACTCTAATAGCAACTCTTTATTTCTATATTGGATACTTTGTAGTATAATCTTTATGATTCTTATGTATATATGCATATCTCATAAGAATCATCTTTTTCCTAAATTTTAGATATTTCTCTCTTTTTTGTCTAAAGTGTAGTTAGAAGAGTATCCTCATTTATCAAATTTAATCTCCACTTGGACCATTATGACAATCATAACAGCTTACTTTATGCCCTTTAGCAAGGGTTTTGGTTCCATGTTCTACCTTGAGTGTTCTAGTTGTAAACATTTCAGATAATACAGAGCCTCTATAGTCAGCTCCATGACAGACCTTACATTGTGCAGGGTTATTCTCTGCTACATCTTCATGACCTTTCACCCAGCTGTCTCCTACAGGGTGCATGCCATGAGGTCCACCTGTTATGGTTTTTGGTACAGTAGTATGACAAGCTACACACTCAGCTACGGTTCCTGTATGTCCTTGCAGTTCCATACTTACCTTGTTATCAGCTTCATGAGCAGGATAGATAGCATGGGTTGAACCATGACAAGCTTCACACTGTAGCCCTCCATGACCTGTACTAAATCTATAAAGACTTTTACCAACTGTAGGTGTATTTGGTAGTGTTGCAAAACGTGTATCAACAGCATGACGTAAAGTATTTGTCGTAGGGTCAATGGCTGATGTCTCGCGTTTTCCATCAAAGTGACAAGCTTGACAATTTGGCTCATCTAGCCAACCTTCACGGTTTGAAGCACCCACATGGTTCATGGTTCCATGACAACTTTGACACTGCATCTGTGCTGTTCCATCTGCATTTTTAGCATCTCCCATGGCTCCTCTTAGACACTCTGTTGCAGCACCAGGGTGACAAGCATAACATGAGCTTCGGTTCGTTGAATCACCTAACTTCTTATTGGTTATGGGGTCAGTTACATTGGCATGTTTAGAGTGAATAGCTTGGGTAAATGATTTCAGCTCTATCCCTACACCAGGCAAGGCATTTGATTTATGACATGCCACACATAAAATAGGAGTTCCACCTTTGGCAGTAGCTTCTAGCCCAGCATCATTATAGTTGTACCCTTTAGCAACAAGTGCTGTTTTATGGTCTTTTACAGCATTAGGCTCTTTATCATCATGTAGACGTAAGATGTTGTATTTATAATCTTTTTGAGCATCACTGTTATTTACCCATCCTGCACTTGGTCGTGCTTTTGCTACACTATTAGTAGCATGACAGCGTTTACAATCCATTTCATCACTCACAGGAAGAACCGTATCGACTGAGGCTAAAACATTACCACTGTTGTCTTTAGCAATGACTCGGACAAGTGGATAGTAGTTTTTAGACCCATCATCATTATAAGGGGTAACAGGAATACCTTCGGCTTCCCACCATTTATGGGTAGCATTAAAGGTAAGTGGTTCAGGTGAGGTTGAAGACATAGGGTTACCTGTTAGTCCAGTGTTTTCAGCTAAAGAGGCACCAAAGAGGTCACTCACATGTGACCAGAAGTTTGTTTTACTACTTCCATTACTTGCTACAACACTAGAGGTATTTATTTTTCCATCTGTACCTATTGTTGATTGGTAAGTAATGATAACACCTGTAGTAATCAGGTCACCATTTTTATCTTTTAGCTGTGCATGAAGATTGTTATAGGGAGGAAGTACTGAAAAAACAGAAAAATCATTCCCATCCATACAGTGCATACCCAAGTCATTCCATGCAGTTAAGGCATAGCCACCTTTGTTTTGTGTTGTTGGAGGATTATTATTGGAATTTGAATCCTCGTTGTTATTCTCATCATTATGCTCTCTATCTTCAGAGCTATTGGAAGAGTCACTCTTATCGGTTGAAGTGCTACTACCTCCACAAGCTGTTAAGCTTAGTAGTAGCAGTAAGGAAATGATTATCTGTTTCATGGGAATGCTCCTAAAGTTATTTTATTAGGAATTATAAAATTAAATTATGAGGTTTTTATGAAGAAAAAAATACCTCTTCTAAGTCCAATCTTTTTAGTTGATTTAGAGAGCTACAGGAGATATCATTTGGGCTGAAGATTTATTGACTTTGAAGGTTAAGTAGAGAGGAGGAGGTCTCTCTACTTAACCTTCAAAGGTGACTATTTTTTGTCACCACCACATTTACCTGCAGCACATTTCATACCTTTGTCAGCTTTTTTGTCAGCTCCACATTTCATGGCTTTTTCAGCTTTTTTATCACCACCACACTTGGCACTTTTTGCACCTGTATCAGTTCCAGAACAACCTGTTGCTGCAATTAAAGCCATTGTTACCAATGAACCAAATAATATATTTTTCATAAAAATCCTTTTTGCTTAAGTTACAAAAGAATTATAACAGAATATAAATATTACTTATGTAACATTTGTTACAGTTGTAAAATCATGAAAAATGCTATAATATTTTTATGAAAAAAACAGTGACAAGAAGAGTATTTATAGCCTCTACCTTATTAGCAGGAACAGCCCTGTTCCTATTGCCTCAAGGGAAAATAACTCCCATAAACATAGAACCTTTTAAAGTCATATCGGCTGTGCAAGAGGTTCTTTTTCCCAAAGGATTAAAGGCTCCTTCTGCTTCAGAGTTTGGAGCAACAGCTTATCTTTTAAATGTCTCCACTCATCCATCCTTTTGGGCTGAAGACTTAAAGTTTTTAAGCTTTGGTGCTGGACTACTCATAAAAGAGAAGTCAAACTTTTTAACCATGACCCCCAAAGAACAAGATGAAGCATTAAGAGATTTTGTAAACCATAACTCTAAAGGTGAAAGCTGGGTTTCACTTTTGCTTTTTTACACGCTAGAAGCCCTTTTAAGCGACCCAATTTATGGTGGAAATAAAAATGAGCTAGGTTGGAAGTGGCTAAAACACAATACAGGTCAACCACAACCCAAAAAAATGTGGGCAGAGGAGATAGCATGAAATACGACGTATGCATCGTAGGTACAGGAGCAGGAGCATCAGGTGTAGCCCATACACTCACAAAAGCTGGACTAAAAGTAGTCATGCTTGAACGTGGAGGCTTCTTAAAAGAGAAAAATTTCTCAAAAGATGAAGTAGCCTACTGTAAAAGAGACATCGTAACGCCCAACCTTAAAGAGTCTTACCATACTATTGAAGCATTAGAGAATGGAAAGTGGGTTAAAACCCCAACCTATGTAACCGAAAGCAGTTTTTTTAACGGAAACATTGTAGGTGGTTCTTCTAACTTTATGAGTGGCTATTTTCATAGGCTAAAACCTGTAGACTTTAAACTCCTCTCTACCTATGGAGCCATAAAAGGGGCAAATGTGGTTGATTGGGTTATTGATTATGATGAGCTTGAACCCTACTTTGAAAAGGTTGAACGTTTGGTAGGTGTTTCAGGAGAAGTCACCCCTTATAAATACCACGAACCACGAAGTACAAAAGCGTTCCCCTACCCTCCTTTAGATGAACACCCCATCTCTAAACGCATAGACCAAAGTTGTAACAAACTAGGGTTTGTAGCGTACAAAACCCCTCGTGCTATTTTGTCCAAACCAAAAGATGACCGAGCCAACTGCTACTACTCCAACTACTGTGGCTCATACCCATGTGCCAGTGGAGCAAAAGGGAGTGCTAGAGCCTCTTTGCTTCAACCTGCTCTTAAAAGAGGGGACTTAACCATTATAACTCATGCTTTTGTAAAAAAGTTGGTTGAGAAAAATGCCAAAGTGACAGAAGCTATTTATATAGATACCCAAACAAAAAAAGAGCATAACATTAAAGCAAACATCTTTGTCGTAGCAGGTCAAGCTGTTGAAAGCTGTCGACTCTTGCTTAACTCAAAGTCTAAAAACTTCCCCAACGGTCTAGCCAACAACTCTGGACAAGTAGGTAAAAACCTACTCTTTTCAGCAGGTGGTGTGGGTTCAGGTCAGTTTGATGCAAAAACTATGCCCCTAAAAGAGCTTATGGTAGAAGGTCTCTTTGTAAACCGTTCACTCTGTGACTGGTACGAAATAGACAAAATGAAAGGGGGAATAGTTGACTTTCTTTTTGAACATGCCAATCCTATTTCAAAAGCGAGTAAACAGCGTTGGAAAGGTAGCAAATTACTATGGGGAGAAGAGCTACAAGATAAAATTTTTAAAAAGTTCACAACCACCAAACAGCTAAACTTTGAAGTCTTTAACGACTGGCTACCTACCGATGACTGCTTTGTATCTGTTGATGAGAAGTACAAAGATGTTTACGGTGTACCTGTCGCCAATATTCGCATAGGAGCCCACCCCCATGACCTAAAAGTAGCTGAACTTTTAGCTAAAAAAGCCAAAAAAGTCTTAGAAGAGATGGGAGCAAAAAAGATACGCTCTTCCATGAGTAGCTACCCTCCTGCAAACCTACAAGCAGGAGGATGCCGTTTTGGAGACGACCCAAAAACATCGGTACTCAACAAATACTGCCAAGCCCATGAAGTAAGTAACCTTTTTGTAAGTGATGGAAGCTTTATGCCTACAGGTGGGTCAGTTACTTATACGTGGACAATCTATGCCAACTCTTTTCG
>JALUMR010000168.1 GCA_027055805.1 Campylobacteraceae bacterium | reverse complement strand
ATGGTAGAGTCAAATACAACAGAGAGTAAAACGATAAATTATGAGTATGATGCTACTGGAAACATCATCAAAGATGATAAACATACTTATACTTATGATTCAAGAAACAGATTAACAGCCATAGACAACAACGTAAGTTACCAATATAACTACGATAACAAAAGAGTATCTAAAACAGTTAATGGTGTTAAGACCTACTTTATATATGAGGGTCATATGTTGATTGGAGAGTACAAACTAAATCTTTCTGATGATAGTCGTCAAGAGTATGTTTACTTGAACTCAACACCAATAGCTGTCATGAGAGCAAAAGAGATGGGTAGAGTGTATGCTGACCATTTAGATACTCCTCGAAGAGTGGCTACCAATGATACAGATGCTCAGATTGTTTGGAAATGGGAGAGTAAACCGTTTGGTGAAACAGAAGCTAGTGGTGAGATTACCTTTAACCTTAGATTTCCTGGACAGTACTTTGATACGGAGTTGAAGACTCATTACAACATCAACAGAGATTATAATCCTATTACTGGGAGATATATGCAGAGTGACCCTATTGGGTTTGATGGTGGGGTTAATGGGTTTGCTTATGTTGGTGGGAAGCCGATAACAGAATTTGACTTATTTGGATTATTATCTCGAAAAGAGATAATACAAGGTAATTATTATGGTGCAGATTGGGATTTAAATCCTAATTGGGGTGCTGATGGAAGTAAACCATGGAATGAATTCTCTTCTCAATCAACAGTTAAAGAATTTGAATTTGCAATAAGTACTGCATCAAGTAATTATAATATTGATGCAAAGTTGATTAAAGCAATTATGTACATGGAGACTACTCATGGTTGGTATGACACTCCACTGTCTTGGTTTAATGCAAATAAGTCTATTTTACCAATGAATATAAATATAGAGTACTGGGGAAATACCTTTGGGAATAGAGCTACGCTAGAAAATCCTTTCCAAAATATTATGCAAGGTGCAAGAATGTTACATAAAATTCAAATAAATATGAAGTATAATTATTCTTTTATTTCAATAAGAAAAATTGCTACTCTTTATAATAATATTAATGCAACTAAAGTAAATAATTATGGTGCTAGAGTGGAAAATATATATTATGAACAAACATGGAATGAATAAAAATGAAAAGTAATATCATTATATCAACAATAATGGGATTAATTGTATCTATTACAATAATGTATCTTGCTTGGGAACATAATTCCCAAGGTGAAATATATTCTGAAGAAGGAATAAACTTTTCTTATTGGATTTTAATGGGAATGACATGGTTTAGTATGACTTTTGTTGTTGTTTTTATAATAAAAAAGCTCAAACCTTAATTTTCGCTCGTTCCCAAACTCTAGCAACTCTAGGGGACAGATGAACGTAATCGTATTATAGATTGCGTTCACCCCACCAAAAACATAAACCATCAACAACCAACGCTTTACAATAACTTATACTTATGATGAATATGATAGAATGACCCAACAGACTTACCCAAGTGGAAAAGTTATTTATGACTCTTCTATTTTAGAACCCTAAAATCTAATTAAATCTACACATCTCTTAACGCTTCTATCTCATCAACACTAAGCCCTGTTTTCAAAGCAATTGTTTCTGAGTCCAATACAT
>JALUMR010000167.1 GCA_027055805.1 Campylobacteraceae bacterium | reverse complement strand
AGCTCTTGTATGTTTTGTTCCATCTGCATACTCATAACTTTGAAGTCCATTGTCATTGGTTTTGATGTTACTTATAAACGGTACACCATCAATACTCATTGACACAAGTTCTCCTTTATCATCATACTCATAACCTATAACTTTTCCACTTGGGTAAGTTTGTGATGTCATTCTATCATATTCATCATAAGTATAAGTTGTTGTAAAGCGTTGGTTGTTGATGGTTTGTGTTTTTGGTGGGGTGAACGCAATCTATAATACGATTACGTTCACCTGTCACCTAGAGACTAGATGTTAGATAGAGATGGTTCACTTATAATATTCCTTACACAATTTATTTATGTCAGCATAATTATTGCCATACAAGACATTTCCATTATCTTTTAAAACAAATACTCCTGCTCCTATTCCTATTCTTCCATATTTTGAATCTTGAATTTTTTGAATTTGTACTGTTACAGTATAAAGAGTGTTTTTTTTCAAAATGGATTTTTCTCCATTATATGGAATTTTAGATAAAACACTTATTTTTTCTTGAGGAAGATTAGGTTTGTAGTTCCAGATAGTTAAACCTTTTTTATATTTTTCATTACAACTACTATTTGATGTATTTACATTGATATTTGCAAGATAATAATTTTCAAGTGATATGTGACGCTCTTTGATTTTAAATTTAATATTCCTATTCTCTAGTACAGTTTCAATGATTAAATGTAATGGATATGTTCCATCTTTATCAAAATAAGGCATAATACATCCCTTTAAAGAAAGAGATAATATACCCAAAAAAGAGATGATACTAATATATACAATATATTTATATAAAATAGAAAACATAATTAATATATACCATTGTTAACAATATAACGGTAAACAGTTTCAGGAGCATGACCATTTCTTAGTTGTGAACCATATGCAAATGCAGGTCTTAACCTATTATGTAGTGAAAAATAATCCATAACAATATTTCCTTGTTGTTCAATATTAAAATCATTAAAGTTAGAATATATATAATAGTTGTATCCATTACTATAATAATCAAAGTTGTATGTATAATTATTATGTGCTACTAATGCTCCCCATATAACACTCCATGGCCAACCTCTTTGATATTGCCATACATGTACCATTTCATGTATAAAAACTGCCTTAAGTTCATCTCTTTCCCAACTATAATCATCAGAGTAATCAGGATTAACTGTATCAACATATATATCCCCCCATGGTGTCATAATTCTATCATCAGGTACAGGTAATGGTCCTGCCCAATCTTCATGATAAATATTTACATTATCATAGTTAATTGTATTACCATATATACTTCTAGCTAATTCTCTCTCTCCATAAGTTAGTTTTCTAAGTCCTCTTGGGTCAATATTGAGAATAGGGTTTCCAACATACCCAAATGAGTTAATTCCACCTTTTAATTCTGTAGGGTCACTCTGAATATACCGACCAGTAACAGGATTATAGTCTCTATTTATGTTGTAGTGAGTCTTCAACTCCCCATCATAGTATTGCCCAGGAAATCGAAGATTTTGCACAAACTTCTCACCATCTTGGTCAACATCTTCTTCTGCCATACTCTCACCAAATGGTTTAGACTCCCATCTCCAAAGAACTTTTGCCTCTTCATTGTTGGTAG
>JALUMR010000166.1 GCA_027055805.1 Campylobacteraceae bacterium | reverse complement strand
AAAAGGGTACTTACTTCACTCTTGCTTTTTAGTAACGTATAGGTTTTTTCTTTAGATTTTGGTACAAAAGCCACTTGAAACTCTTTACAATCTAAGGAGTAGTTACAGAGTTGCATTTTAGACAACAACTCTTTATCAAAATGCTCTAATTCACTTTTATAATTGATATAAGTAATAATAGATATCATGACTCCTAAAGAGAAAAAAAATAGAAAAAAACTTTTAGAAAACGATTCTAGTTCAACACGTTTCAAGTCTGTACCCTACCCCATGTAAACTTCGTATCTCTATCCCTGTTAACTGTTTTAGCTTATTTATAGCAACACGTAATGCAGAAAGAGACTTTATAGAACTATGCTCCATAATAGTATTTGGCTCTAAAGTCTTGTTACGATTTGTCATAAAAACATCAAAAAGTTGTTGCTGTTTTTTACTCAAAAAGAGTATTTCACCACTCTTTTTTAACTCTTTGGTTTCAGGATTGTAAGAGAGTTCACCATAGATAATATCAGAACTTTTTTGCTGAAATTTCGCTTCAATACGAAACAGAAGCTCTTCTGGGAAAAAGGGTTTTTTTAAATAATCTTCAGCACCCACTTTAAAAGCTTTTTTAATCGTCTCCAAGTCAACCATCGCTGAGATAAAAATGGTCGGTGTACTATCTTCTGCCTCACGTAATGACTCTAAGAGTTCTAAACCATTAAATTCAGGTACATTTATGTCAAAGATATAGAGGTCAAATCTTTTTTCAAAAGTTATTTCTGAAGCCTCTTCTCCATCTTTTACCCAAACAACACTGTACCCTTCATCTTCGAGCATCTCATAAATTGTTTCACCCAAATCCTCTTCATCTTCCATGAGTAGAATGGTGAAATTTTTACCAATAGTAGCCAACTTTTACTCCTATAGTATTATCTAAACTCTCACTACTGATACCTTTGGTTAAAGAGAGTGTTCCAAACCAGTTTTTATTGATACTGTAGTAGTTATATAAAGATAGAGTTTCAAAATTATCAACACTATCATACATACTTTCAGAAACGCTATACGATAGACTAGAGTAGAGATTATTATTAAAACTGTACCCTGTACTAAGATGATAAAAGAGTGTATTAGAAGCATTTGTATCACCTACTATTTTATATCCAACTCCCGTAGATAATGAGAGTTTATCTATATAATATCGTCCATCTATAGACGCAGAGTAGTCCATTTTATTACTGCTACTATCATACGTAGGAATATAAACAGCCGTACCAACACTTAAAGATAGGTTTTCTAAAGGGTTAAATCTGTAAAAAAAGTTCAATGTAGTATCATTGAGACCATCACTATTTAAGGTGGCTTCATCATCTACATTATAATAAGAGCTAGAGAGTTTCATGGAGATTTTTTTGTAATAATAGTCCAGTTCAAGCGTAGAAAAAAGATAACTAACATTGTTATCTTCTGCATAACTTGTTCCAGCTAAAAGGGTAAAATGATGCGGAGAGATTAAACTTTTGATGGTACAACCTTTAAGGTCAACCAAATCTGTCATTAATGTATTTGGGCATAGGTCATCTTTATCTTCTACCCCATCCATATCACTATCAACATAGGCAAAAAGTACCATCGGTACGATTAGAAAAAGAAGTAAAATTCTA
>JALUMR010000165.1 GCA_027055805.1 Campylobacteraceae bacterium | reverse complement strand
TTACTTATATTTGGTTGTTAAAGATCACTTTCTTACTTCCTCGAACTCTCTCTAACAAACTCTGTTAGGTCTCTGTGTTCTTGGACGCGTATTATAGACAAATCAGTCTTTGATGTCAAGGGTTTTTCTATTTTTATGGAAAATTCTTTTTCTTTTCTTCTTTTACTTACTATTAATAGTATATTACAGGTCAATATATATCATAATCAATAAATTAAAATATATTATCAACAGTAACGTAATAAAGAGGAAATCTACAATAAGTTTTATATCGTAGTCAGTATATCAATTATCTTCACCATGATTAATTTAGAATAACATTATTCTTTGTTTTTTGTTTTAAGCTAAGAAATAGGTAATTTTTTTTATAATAAGCAATGCGTTATTTTTGCATATAAATACATAGGAGAATATTATGACAATTAAAGATACACTAAAGTTATCATTAATAGCTGCGGCTATGATGACTAGTGCAAATGCACAATCAGCAATCGATGGTGATGATTTACCACCAGCTAAGCCAGGACAATGTTTTACAAAAGCATTCTTTCCTGCTAAATATGCTACAACTACAGAAAGAGTATTAGCATCTGAAGCAAGTGAGAAGGTTCAAGTAATTCCTGCAAAATATGGTTGGGGAACAGAAAAAATTAAAGTTTCTGATGGAACTCAAAGAGTTGTAACTATCCCAGCTGCATATAAAACTGTTTATGAAAGAGTTTTATCTAAGCCTGCTGCTCAAACATGGAGAACAGGTTTAAATGCAAATGCATCTGAAGCTTCTAACACTTGTGTACAATCAGCATCAGCAGCTGGTATGAATGTAAGTGGTGCAACACCAGGTACTTGTTTTTATGAACACTATAAACCAGCTAAGTACCAAACTACTACTGAAAAAGTATTAGCGTCTGAAGCAAGCGAAAAAGTTCAAGCAATTCCTGCTAAATACAGAACAGTAAGTAAAAGAATTCTTGTATCTGAAGGTACAGAAAGATTAGTTACTTCTCCAGCTCAGTATAAAACTGTAAAAGAGAGAATTCAAGTATCTCCTCCAAGAACAGAGTGGAAAAGAACAAAATGTGGTGACAGAGGATGTAATCAATCTGAAGTTGTATGTTTAGTAGAAATTCCAGCTGTATACAGAACTGTAACTAAAAAAGTTGTTGCTAAACCAGCAGCTACAAGAAAAGTTACAACACCACCACAGTACAAAACTGTAAATGTTCAAGAATTGGTACAACCAGCATCTTCAAGAGCTATTCCAGTTCCTCCAACATACAAAACTGTTACTAGAAAGGCAAAAGTTCAAGATGCTTCATACTTCTGGACAGATGCAAGTGGTAAGAATGCAAGATCAAGAACAACTCAACAATGTAACAAAATTTGTTTAACTGCTACACCAGCTAAATACAACAAAGTTTCTAAAAAAGTTGTAGCAAGACCTGCTAGTACAAAAACACTTACAACTCCAGCAAAATACACAACAGTTAAAATTAAGAAACTTGTGTCTCCTGCTAGTGAAAGAAGAATAGCTATTCCAGCAACATATAAAACTGTAACTAAAAAACGTATGGTTGCAGATGGTTATGCTAAATGGGTACCAATTGTTTGTAAATCAAACATGACTAGACCAACTATTCAGAGAGTTCAACAAGCATTAAAATCAGCTGGATACTATAATGGTCCAATTGATGGTGTATGGGGTGCAGCTTCAAAAGCTGGAACAAGAGCATACCAAAAAGCTAAAGGTATTCCAGTAGCTGGTCTATCAGTAGCAACTATGGAATCATTAGGTCTTTATTAATAGATACTAAATTCTTTTCAGAAGAGAGTGCACTCTCTTCTGAAGCATATTATTTAACTTATTTCAACTTCTATTCAACTTCTTTTAAACATCAACTCAATATACTAACCATGAAAATATCAATTTAATAATTGATATCATTTTAATTTATATGATATAACTTTAATAAAAAGTTATACACAAAGGATTTATATGGCTCTTTATGATAGAGATTATAACAATAGTGCAGTAGATACTAACTACGCGACTACAACAGACAATGCATCTGTAACATTTATGAAGCAAACATATCAACTACTTGGAGCAAGTATGATCGCATCTGCACTTGGTGCATATCTTGCAATGCCTTATGTAGAGATTATTTCTAGTTTTAAATGGTTTATTTTTGGATTTGTTATGTTTATGGCTTTTTTTGGTTTTTCTATGACTAGAAAAAATAATACGTTACATCTTATGGCTCTATTTGTATTTACATTTGCCTTAGGTGTAATGATTGTTCCTCTTTTGGCTTTTACAATAGCTAAAGGAAATGGAGCATTTATAGGTAACGCATTTTTGATGACTTCTGTACTATTTGGTGCATTGAGTCTTTTTGCTATTAACTCTAAAAGTGATTTTTCTAGTTGGGGTAAACCACTATTTATTACATTTGTAGTTATTTTTATAGCTTCACTAGTAAATTATTTTTTGTTACATAGTCCAATAATGCATATTGTAATTACAGCTGGTATTTTATTACTATTTTCATTCTTTACAATCTATGACACGCAAAATATAGCTAATGGTGCTTATGACTCACCTGTTGATGCCGCAGTATCATTATTTTTAGACTTTTTCAATATGTTTACATCGATTTTACAACTATTGGGAATTATGGGTGATGACTAATATTACCTTATCTTTGGAGTTTTTCTCCAAAGATTTATTTTGCTCTTGCCTTTATAAACACAACTTCAAACTCTAAATAATTTAGAGGATAATTTTTCATTATATTCTTCATCTCTCTATAATTTAATACTCCTACACCACCAGAAACACCACTTCTTTTTATATATCTAAACATCTCTAAAACCGAATCAAAATCTAAACGATACTCAAGCTCTTCTATTGTATCAATAGTATAAGAACTTAAGGAATTTATAATACTCTTTTTTGAATATATAGGAGAGCTAATAGCTGCTACTTTATGTAAAGTAGCAAATGTTTTTGCTGTAAAAAAAGCAAAATAGTGTTCAGGTGCTAATCTTGATATTGAATCTAATACAGAAGTAAGATTTGTACTCCACTGCAGTGCAGAAGCTGAAATAAGTATAGAGAATTCATTATCTCTATATTTTTCAAAAGAGCTACTATCATTAAAGTCTGAACATACGGTTTTGACTCTTTTATCTATAGGATGTAAACTTAACATCTCGTCAGAGAAATCAAAAGCTATAAATTCATCTATAACGATATGTTGTTTTAACATATTTTGATAAACAGCTCCAGAACCAGAACCTAAGTCCAAAACTTTCAAATAACTCTTTTTTTCTAACATAGAGACTAACTTTTTAGCAACCTCAGACTGTATTATATTATGCCTATGATATTCATGTGCAAATCGGGAGAACTCTTTAACTATTTTCATTTATCTCAGTTTTAATTAATTTAGGGTATAATCGCCGAAATTATACCCAATTTGAAGTTCATTATACAAAATAACTTCAACATTCAGAGAGGAAAGAATGATTTCAACACTATTAGTTGTTCAAATTGCTTTAACTATCGCTATAGTTATTGCTGTTTTATTACAAAAAAGTTCAAGTATGGGGCTAGGTGCCTACAGTGGAAGTAACGAATCGATGTTCGGAGCAAAAGGTCCTGCAAGTTTTTTAGCGAAAGCAACATTTACATTAGCCCTTCTTTTTATCATAAACACTTTGGCTATGGGCTATCTATATAACCAAGAGAAGTCTCATTCAGTAGTAGATACTATTAGTACCTCTACATCCGTACCTACTATTGCAGAAAAAAATGTATCAGTAGAAGTACCAGCTCCAGCAGAAACCAACTCTAGCAAATAAAACGATTTGAGGATTTTCCTCATTCGTTCTACTCCACCCTCCTCTATTTAATCACTTTACATCTTTTCAAGCAAAAAAAGGGTAAAATTTCACTATTAAATCTAAAGCCATTTATGGGCTTAGTTAAAGAAGGATATAGAAATGTTAAATGAAATTTATGACCATGCAAAAGAACAAATGGGTAAGAGTATTGATGCTCTAAAAAGAGACTTTTCTACACTAAGAACAGGTAAAGTTACTACACATATCGTTGACCATATTAAAGTAGATTACTATGGAACACCTACGGCACTTAACCAAGTAGGGAATGTTATTGTATCTGATGCAACTACCATCTCTATTACTCCATGGGAAAAAAATCTTTTATCTGATATTGAAAAAGCTATTCAAAAAGCAGATATTGGGGTAAACCCAAACAATGATGGCGACTTCATTAAACTTTTCTTCCCAGCCATGACTTCTGAGCAGAGACAAGAGATTGTAAAACAAGCTAAAAGTATGTCTGAGAAAGCTAAAGTTGCTATTAGAAATATTCGTAAAGATGCTAACGATAAAGTTAAAAAGCTTGAAAAAGATAAAGAGATTTCTGAAGATGATTCAAAAAAAGGACAAGCTGAAGTTCAAAAAATAACTGATGCTGCTGTTACTCAAATAGAATCAATTCTGGCAGTTAAAGAAGCCGATATTTTAAAAGTATAAATATGAATATTGAACAAGAATATATTAATGCAAATGCTCTATTGGATGGTCATTTTCTTTTAGCCAGTGGCAATCACTCTAAACGGTACTTGCAAAGTGCTAAAGTTTTAGAAGACCCAAAACGTGCAGAACTCATTTGTAATGCTTTAGCAAATACCATTGAAGCAAGTGGTATTAAAATTGATACAGTATGTGCTCCAGCTCTAGGTGGAGTATTGGCAGGGTATGAATTGGCTCGTTCTCTAGGGGTTCGTTCTATCTTTGTTGAGAAAAAAGATGGAGGAATGGAACTTCGTCGTGGTTTTGAGGTACAAAAAGGAGAGAATATTCTTATTTGTGAAGATATTATTACGACAGGTGGTTCAGCCATGAAAGCAGCAAAAGCCATTGAAGAACTGGGTGCAAATGTTGTTGCTTTTGCATCACTTGCAAACCGAGGTTTTTGTAAAAGAGAAGGTTCAACATTAGAAGCTAAAGAGGAATGTAAACTCTCTTCAAAGATACCTTTTTTTGCACTAGATGACTTCACCTTTGAAATATTTACACCAGAGGAGTGTCCTTTATGTAAAAAGGGTAGTATCGCCATTAAACCTGGTAGTTCTAACAGTTAATTACTAGAAATAACTCTATAGAACATCATCTTTGATGTTCTTATCCTATACCACTTTACCTACTCTTTTTATCCACATTTAATTTACAAAGTTATGCTATAATCTTAACCATTACACAAAATTAAAGGAATTCACAATGAATCAAAAAATCTTAAAGCCTATATTAGCATCATCACTTGCAGCCCTACTATTTGTAGGTTGTACAGCTGGTCCTAATGGTGGAATGACCATGCCAACCGTTAAAAATGCTGATGGTACATCTAATAGAGCACAAACAGGTGCTCTACTCGGTGCTTTACTAGGTGCTGTTGTAGGAGGTAGTACTGTAAATCATTCAGGAAAAAGAGTTGCCATTGGTGGTGCTGCAGGGGCTGCAATTGGTGCTGCGATTGGTTACAGTTTAGACCAACAAGCTCAAGAAGTTGCACAAACACTTCATACTAACGTTAACAACAATCCTAAAGCAGAACAAGACTCAAATAATCAACTGGTTGTATCTAATACTGATAAATTTGTAAAAATTATGTTCCGTGACCCAATGATGTTTAGAACCAATTCATCAGTCCCTACCCCATCAGCAGCAGCAGAAATACGGCAGATGATTCCTGCATTAAAAAAACCTGCTTATGCAAATATGATTATTCAAGCTGTAGGACATACAGACAGCAGAGGAAGTTTCCAACATAACCAAGCACTTTCAGAAGCAAGAGCTTCATCTGTAGGAACCACTATTAGTAATGGTGGAGTAACCAATGCTATGTATTCAAAAGGTTGTTCATTCTCAAAACCTGTTGTACCAAATACATCCGATGCAAATATGGCACTAAATAGAAGAGTAGAAATCTATCTATATCCTAATCAAGCAGCAGTTATTGACCCTTGTAAACAGTAACTAATATGATGACAGAGTGGCTTTTGCTCTCTGTCCTGTAAGAATTCCTCCTATATATTCCTCTTCTGTTTTATCTATTTTTTCCAATAATTTTTTCTTAAAATCACTATCATCAATCATACGTCCCTCAACAAATTCTCTCATTAAAGAAAAATCAGGAAAGAAATTCATCATTTCAATTTTTAAAGGAGAGGCATTCCATAGCTCTCTTTTTTTAGAGTTTGATAGTCCATTTAACAATATAGTCTGTTCACCTACAACATCTACACCATAATAATTTTCGTTTTTAGACTCTTTACTACTATAATTACTTTTAACATCTACCTCATCTTCTAAATCACCAATAAAATTAATTAATCCCGAGATTATAAAGAAAAGTGCAATGGCTCCAACAATAACCGTTCCATTCATAATTAACCTTTAAACTGTATTTGATAGATTATATATAAATAAACATAATAGTAGAGTTAATTTTTAAGGTTATTATAAGTAAATAGATTTTAATTATTTTATGATAACAATTCTCACTTTTATTATTTTTTAAGATAAAAAAGAGTATTATTCAAAATATAAAACGATAATTGTTATCAGTTTGTAAAATAAGGGAGTTATATAAGTGAAAAAAGTAAGTTTAATGCTATTAAGCATTTTGAGTGTAGAGGCTCAGAGCCTAAGTAGTGCCTTAGAGCAGACAAAAGTAGAGGGGTATCTTCGAGGAAGTTATCAAACACATAATGTAAAAGATGATAGAACCTATAAAGATGATGCAATTGGTGGAAAAGTTCATATTGAAACAGGTGATTTTTATGGGGTGAGTCTTGGGGCTAGTCTATACTCCTCTAATGCTCTGTTTAACGATGA
>JALUMR010000164.1 GCA_027055805.1 Campylobacteraceae bacterium | reverse complement strand
TCAAGTTCCACACCTGTTGGGACTCCTTGGGCGATTTTAGAAAAGTATATATCTGTCCCTGCTAGTTTATCTTCTATATAGAGTATCATAGTGTCCGTTGCTAACGACGGTGGAAAAGCAAATATCACTTCATTTACACCTTTTACTGCATCTTTTAAGTGGTACTCATCAAGGTCAGAAATTTGAGTGACTATGTAGTAGACACCCTTGTATTGACCACTCTCTTCTATGGTCAAGATATCTTTTGCACTTTGTACGATACATAATATGCTCTCATCACGAAACTCATCAGAACAGATGGCACACAGTTCATCTTCACTCATGTTATGGCATTTTTTACAGCGTTGAATGGAGTTGACACCCTCTTCTATAGCATGAGCCAGTTTCATGGCTGAAAAACTGTCTTCCATGACTAAGTGATATGCCATCTTAACAGCAGATTTTTTACCGATACTGGGCATATCTTGAAAAGCATTGACCAAGTTTTCAAAGGCTTCTATTTTATGTTTTTTCATCTACCCTACTGTATAATCTGAAACTTTAGAAGCCGTTGCAACACTTTTTATAAACTCTACCACTTTAAGATGCTCAGGGTGAATAGCATATGCTTCTAAGCCCTCTCTATCGTCAAATTCAGAATAGAGACTCATATCCATAGCTCGTTCTTCTTGTGAAAAATTGATGCCTACTTCCATGCTTTTTAAGCTTGGTACAGTTTTTAATAATGCTTCCAACATTACTTTTGCTTTTTGTAAATTTTCTTCTCTATTTTCCTCTTTAAAATCAAACATTACAATATGTTTCACCATGATTTTTCTCCTAATTAGTAGCATAATTTTTATACGCGATTATAGCTAAAATATGTTAGACTTCGCTCAATTTTAATATTTGGAGAAAAAATGACAGAACTTGACTACTATGAAGCCTTAGAAGTTAGCCGAAATTGCTCGGGAGCTGAACTAAAAAAGTCATACCGTAAACTTGCCATGAAATATCACCCAGATAGAAACCCTGATAACAAAGAAGCAGAAGAAACTTTCAAGTACTTAAGTGAAGCCTATGAAGTTTTAAAAGATTCTGAAAAACGTGCTATATATGACCAGTATGGAAAAGCAGGTCTCGAAGGTCATGGTCGAGGTGGCTTTGGTGGTGGAGGACAAAATATGGACGATATTATGGACATATTTAACTCAATGTTTGGTGGTGGAGCTGGTGGTGGCTTTGGGGGAGGACAGCAAAGAAGACCCTCTAACCAAAAGTATAACCTAGACTTTGAGATGGAACTTCCACTTAAATTTAATGAAGCAATCTTTGGTTGTGAAAAAAAAGTAGATATACGTTATAAAGTACCTTGTGATGATTGTAAAGGGACAGGTGCTGAAGGTGGAGACCTAGAGACCTGTGACTACTGTAACGGTCAAGGTCAAGTAGTGATGAAACAAGGCTTTATGTCTTTTGCACAGCCTTGTCCAAAATGTCACGGTGAAGGTCAAAAAGCAAGTAGCAAATGTGGTTCATGTTCAGGTAGAGGCTACCATGAAGAACCAGATACCATTACCATAAGCATCCCAGCTGGTGTAGACTCAGGAAACCGTCTTCGAGCTCAAGGTTATGGTAACCAAGCAAAAAATGGTCAACGTGGAGACCTATACTTAACTTTTGATGTAGAACAAGATGAACACTTCATTCGTGATGGCTCAAACATCTATATAGAAGTTCCTGTATTTTTCACCCAAGCCGTACTAGGTGAAAGCATTACTATTCCATCTTTAGATGGTGAGTTAGAACTTGACCTTAAAGTTGGAACAAAAGATAAAGAGCAGTTTGTCTTTAAAAATGAAGGTGTAGCAGATGTGCATAGTGGACAAAAAGGACAACTTGTAGCACAGGTAAAAGTAGTCTATCCTAAGAAATTAAGTGACGAACAAAAAGAGGTATTAATAAAGCTCCAAGAGAGTTTTGGGGTGGAAAGTAAACCTCATAAAAGTAGTTTTGATAGTGCTTTTGGTAAGGTTAAAGGGTGGTTTAAAAAGTAATAGGAACAGAGACTTCAGTCTCTGCTATATTCTTCATGGACTGAAGTCCATGCCCCTATTGCACCACCTGATGTAAAATAACTTTATCTTCAGCCTCTTCTATATCAGCCTCACCTTTTCGAGCATCATAAACAATTACATATAGCTCATCACCCAATTGTAAATAGTTATTTTCACCAAACTCAGCATAAGCCGTTGCACCTATAGAGACAATAGCCTGTTTAGGATAGTCAGTATCTTTCAGATGCATAGCAATATCTTCAAGAGGTCCAAAATCTTTCTGCTCATTCATCTTCTCAACAAGCCAATCTTCTAATTTAGTATAAAAATAACTGTACCCAAGAAGTGGAGCATCAACACCGTAAGGATGTAAGATTCCTTCACGTTTTACAAAAGAACATAGGTGAAAATTATCCATTATCCCACCCTCTTCAAACTTATCTATGGTTATCCACTCTTTTGCCATACCTTTAGAGTTAGCACACCAAGATTTTTTCTCCGAAATTTTCTTAGCACCATCTTTTCTAATGGTACAATCATTAAAAGCAGTAAACTGTTTCGCTACTATTCTTTCAACTTCTTGATTATCATTATATACTATATCAAAGAGTATAGCAACTTCTGGTTCGACTTGTGCATTGGCTTCATACGTTGGTAATTCTAACTTTTCAGAGCCTATAGGATACAAACCTAAAAAAGTTTTAGAGTTAGGCAAATAAAAAGGAAAAATACCTTTAGGCGCATTTACCTCTTTGGTTACTACATTTTTAAAATCTTTCAACTCTCCAGCCTGTTCTAAATGGTGTGCAAAATTACCAGCTACACCTAATCCTATTCTATTTTCAAAATTCATTGCTTCTCCCTTAAAATAATTACTCTAATAATATCAAGTATAATTTAAGAAAATACAACAAGTTCATAATTTACTAAGAATTTTTCAGATAAAATAAACCTTAACATTTTTTTAAATAAAAAAGAATAGGAGTTATAATTAATGCTATCAAAAGTTACCCTCATATTAAGCTCACTTTCCTTACTTATTATGCCATTAAGTGCTACGGAAGTAAACATTCAAGAAGGAGTTCCTTATGTTGATGTTGAAGTTAATGGAAAATCTATTAGGATTGAAAGAATTCAAGACACCAGTAATAAGTTAAAAAACTCATACACAAAAACTTCCAGACCTACCCCTCCATTTAATATACAACCATATGAACCTATAAAAGGCATCGAAACTATTGGAGAACTATGCGTAATTGACTTTCTTCAAGATAAAGTCACAAACAATAAAGGGATGATAATTGATGCACGTATGCCTAAATGGCATAAAGCAGGAAGTATTCCTCATTCATTGAATATTCCTTTTCCTATTTTAACCATTAAAAATTTTAATGAAAAAATTGCTCAAATTTTTGGAGTAAAAAAGAAAAAAGATAGTTGGGATTTTGAGAATGCAAAAACACTTCTTATTTATGATAATGGTCCATGGTGTCAACAAGGAGTTCATGCCATGAAAAACTTAGTCAAAATTGGATATCCAAAATCAAAGATACTCTACTACAGAGGTGGAATGCAATATTGGCAAATACTAGGTTTAACAACCATTATAAAATAGAAGTCAACAAATTCAAAGGAGAACAATATGTTAGATAAAGATCAATACAATCAAGATGAATATAACAACTACTATAAGCAAGAGACAGAAGGTGCAGGAATAAAAGGGTATAGCGAGGATGAAGGTGGTTTTATGGGAAAAGCCATTCTATTTCTTGGACTTATAGCACTTGGAGTTGCTGGCTACTTTGGATTTAAAGTATTTAACTCTACAACAGAAAGTTCTAACACTCAAACTAAAGAGAAAATTGTTATAAAAGAAGAAGATTCAAAAAGTAATATAGGAAAAGAGATTCCTCAAACTACAGAAAAAGAAGTTTCTGAAAGCATTGAAGATAAAGTTATAAAAACTATAGAAACAAATAAAATAGAGAACAATAATGCTGCTGTCACTACAGAAAAGAGTAGCCAAAAGTTAAAAGAACAAAAAAAATCAGCTGAAGAGCAAATAGAAAAAACCATTCAAAAAGAGGTAGCTAACCAAGTCCAAGAAAAATTAGAAAACAATCAAAAAATGTCAACAAAAGATATTTCAAAAATCGTTGATTTGGTTATGGATAAGATGAACAAAGAAAAAATAGAAACTTCAAAAACCAATCAAGACAACAATTTGATTAATGCTCTTGAGAATAACGATGCCGATACATTAGAAATAGAGTCTAAAACAAGTAAAGTAGTATCAACTGATAATTCAGAAATTGCTATTGAAGAGAAATCAGAAAAAGGGAGCTCTTATAATAAAGTAACATTAGATGACAACTCTCAAGATAAGGATAAAACACTTACTGAACTTTCAGAGCAGATTAAAAAGATATTAAACATGACTGGTGTCAGTGCTAAAACATCTACTAAAAGCCCATCTACCTCAACTATGGAAGTATCTATAGAGAAGAATAACAATGATTTAACAAATTATGAAAAGAGTATCAGTCAAGAAATTAAAGTACGTTCTAACGAAATGAGAGTTATAATAGTAAAGCCTGGTGATACTTTAAATAAAATTGCAGAACGTGCCTATGGAGACGCTAGTAATTATCAAAAAATATTTGATGCTAACCCTGATATTTTAAATCGAGCTGATAGAATTTATGTTGGTCAAAAACTACGTATTCCAAAATAAACTCTACTTTATTATAGAGACTTTTCCTCTCTATAATAAGTTTTTATACTTACATACAACAATAAGCAATAAGGTTAATAGACATGAAACAACTACTTATACTCTCTCTCTTATCTTCTCTAATTTTAGCAGATGAAAGTCAAATAACTGTAAAAATTTCCGAAGATATGCCATTTATAGACACTACTGATTCTGGAAAAAAGATTAAAATTGAAAGAATTCAAGATACAAACAATCGTCTAACTGATGATTATACCAAGACATCTCGTCCTTGTCCTCCATTTTGTATTCAACCAACAAAAATTGACCCTGATATTAAAAATATTGCAGAACTTGAATTAATAGAATTTATGAAAGAGAAAGTCTCTAATAAAACAGGTGTTATAGTAGACGCTAGATTAAAAAGCTGGTTTGAACTAGAAACCATTCCTTCTGCTGTCAATATACCCTTTCCTATTATTCAAAATGCCAGTAAAAAGAAAGCCGAAATGATTTTTAAAATTTTAGGTATGAAAGTAAAAGCAGATGGTACATGGGATTTTTCCGATGCCAAAGAGATAGCTGTTTTTTGTAATGGATTATGGTGTGAACAGAGCAAACACTTTATAAAGGGTATGCTCAAGTTTAATTATCCTAAAGATAAGATTCTTTACTATCGTGCAGGTTTCCAAGGATGGAAATTGCTTGGTTTAACTACTATTGTTCATAAAGAGATAAAAAAGTAAGGGGATTTCCCTTATTTATCATATAAATATTTTTACGAAGAAATTTTGGTATCCTTCATAACTAGCTAAAAATAGTTGACACTTTAGGGGCAGTGACTTTAGTCGCTGTTGTCTATTTTATGGACTAAAGTCCATGCCCCTAAAACACTCAATATGTAAAAGTGTAAACTACTTATGAAGGATGCCGAAATTTTATTTCTAGTTTCATTTTTTTAAAAGGAGTGTATGTTACTACATGACGTTAAAAGAAGGGAAAAAGCAAGTAATAGTGGTGCACCAGAGAAGATTTGAACTTCCACGCCGTTAGGCACGAGCCCCTCAAGCCCGCGTGTCTACCGTTCCACCACTGGTGCATTTTTGATAACTTATAAAGGCTTATCAAAACCTATATGAGGATTTAGAGTGGCATTATACCACCCTAATCTTAGCTAGTCTTTAAACTAAAACCTATCCAAGGAATGGGTTAGCGTAAAGTGCAATAAGAGCAATAACAAGTGTATAGATAACTTGTGCTTCAATCATCGCAAGAGCAATAAACATAGTAGTCATTAGTTTACCACCAAGACCTGGGTTACGTGCAGTACCAGCAATAGTTGCAGCAGCAGTATGACCCATACCAATAGCTCCACCAAGAGCAGCAAGACCAAGACCAACACCAGCAGCAACTACTGAGTATGCTTTAATCATAGATTCACCATCTGCTTCACCAGCAAATGCAACAGCACCAAGTGCTAAGAAAAGTAAGAAAAACTTTTTCATTTTATATCCTTAAAATTATGGGCTTTAAGTCTCCCTTGACTGCGTTTCAAAGTCTGTTCGGATAGCGTAAACACGTAAACGTGCCAACAAGCACATAAATGCAACCTGTTTCCCTACTTATCACTTCGTAATAACGACGCGATTATAACCAATAAAAGATATGATTTAGTTAGTAATTAAAAGAAACAGTACTATAAAAAAGCCAAAAGTTTTAAGTGGTACAAAAAGAAACAAAAACTATAATTCCCAATCTTCACACTTTTTTAGTGAGTTTAGGTATTTTTGGGTTTTTGTCATGTTATACTCCTACTTTTTCATCAACATACAAAACAACATCCTTTATAACCAATTTTTGAATAGCAGAGATTAAGGTTTTCATTATTGTGTAATTTGGTTGTTTGTTTTTAATTGGGAGTGAAATATTTAATTCATCAGCATCTTTTGCATAAAAATTTCTTCCATAATGAAACTCTCCTGTATAAGATGATTTATGAATTGCAGATGTTATAAAGATTGACGCAAATTTTGGTAATTTTTCAGTATATACAACAGCAATATGGTCATCTCCTCCATATTTATAGTTTCTATATTTTGCTGAACCAAACATATCAATTGTTGTAGTATTCTTAGGAAATATTTCTACGCTATTACTTATAAATGCTGAAATACCTTCATTACTTTCACCA
>JALUMR010000163.1 GCA_027055805.1 Campylobacteraceae bacterium | reverse complement strand
ACAATAAGGTGAATACCTGCTGCTCTTGCCATCTGTGCTAAACGTGCAATAGAGTACTCAACATCTTTTCCCCCGTTCATCATAAGGTCTGCTAGTTCATCAATTACTACTACTATGTATGGAAAAGTGTCAATACCTTTTTTAATCATTTTTTCATTATAATTTTCTATATTTTTAGTACGACTCTCAGCCATCATTTTATAACGACGCTCCATCTCTCCTACCATATTTGCTAAAGCTGCTATGGCTTTTGTTGCATCGGTAATAACTGGCGTAATAAGATGAGGTATATCATTATAGATAGAAAATTCTAACATCTTAGGGTCAATGAGCATCAGTTTTAAATTATCTGGGTCGTTTCTATAGAGTAAAGAGAGAATCATCGCATTAATCCCAACCGATTTACCAGAACCTGTTGTCCCTGCTATCAGTAGGTGAGGAAGTCTTTTTAAATCAGTTACAAAGGCATTACCAACAATATCTTTTCCCATTGCCATGGTTAAAGGAGACTTTGCTGTCATAAAAAGTTCACTCTCTAAAATATCACGTAGGTAAATAGTATCAAAACTATCATTTGGAATCTCTATACCTACTACGTCACGTCCAGGAATGGGTGCTTGTATACGAATGGTCTCTGCACGTAAAGCCATAGCTAGGTCATCTTGTAAATTTAAGATTTTAGATACTTTGACATTGGCAGCTGGTTTAAACTCAAAAGTAGTAACCAGTGGTCCAGAGTAAATGTCCATTACTTCACCTGTAATTTTAAACTGTCCTAACTTCTCTAAGAGTTCATGAACCTTTCTATCTATTTCGGCTTCATTTATTTTTCTTTTTTCAGTTGGTGCAGATTCTAAAAACTCCAATGGTGGCAACATAAAATCTTCTGGTTCTTCTAAAACACCTTTTTCTATCTCATCCATAAGCTGACGGTTTTCGTCTAACTCTTCTAAAATATTAATTGAAGAGTGAGGTTCTTCCTCTACAAACTCTTCTTCAACCTTTTGAGCCTTCTTTTTAACTTTTTTCTTTGGAGTAGGTTTTTGAACTTCTATAGGCTCCTCTATTGTCTCTTTATCCAAGTCACTATCTATAGAGGTAAGTATGTTCCCTAAATCCTCCAAAGGTCTATCTTCAAACATTAACTCTTCATTATGGCTTACTTGTGCTTGAGGTGTTTTTTTAAGTACTTTCTTTTTATGTACTATTTTTCTTGGTTTTTTCTGTTGAACAGTTTGATGTTGTGGTTGAGGTTGTGTTCTTTTTCTAACGCGTCTTTGAGCAACAATAGTTGTCATCTTATCGGTACTTTGCTTATCAAAAAATGGATTTTCTATATCTAACAATAGCATTGTTCGTGAAAAAATATTTTTTATTTTTTCTATAAAAATATTTTTATAGTCTATAAGTTTTTTAGCTATTTTATCAAAATCAGGAAGTTCATCTAAAATAAGTATAAATGATACCAACATAGAAAGTAACCACGTTAACCACATACCTGCTTTACCTATATAGGGATAGAGTGTATCATAAACACTCAAACCAATGCTTCCACTACTATAAAGATTGACAACCAAAACTTGAAAAATAATCAAAGATATTAAAAAGAGCATCCAACCTACATAAAACTCTATATTTTTCAATAGTCTCTTATCCTTATACAT
>JALUMR010000162.1 GCA_027055805.1 Campylobacteraceae bacterium | reverse complement strand
AACTACTTCTAAAATAATTTCATCATTTAACATTCTTATATAATCTAAAAGATTTTTTCCATTTGCAGTGAAAGCACCTTCTTCTTCAATAATTATATTATTGCTTTTTATAACTAATCCTATCTCTCCATCAGTTGCTTTTATTGTACAACTGTCATTTTGAGCTTTAAAATAGATATGAGAAGTAATTTGACTTGCATCTTTTTTCTCTAAAAAAGGTTGCAAATTAATTAGTATAGATTCTATAAGTGGTTTTGTAACACGAATTTTCATTTTATCTCCCTATTTTTTTACTCTATATTTACTTAAATAAGTAGTGGTAGTAGTAGTTCTTGTTGAAAATGTGAAAAACTATTCTAAAGCTAATGATTTGAGCATTCTCTTTTAACTTTTAACTTTTAACTTTTTCACATATTTTCACTTTTTGTATTATATCTTTTTTTAGTATATCTTTAGTAAAATTAATCACTTTTTGCAGAGTTTTCATTTATATTATTTGCAAATTCTTCTAATAAGACTTTAAAGTTTTCATTTTCATTTATGGTTTCATTGATTTTTTTCATGGCATGACTGACAGCAGTATGGTCTTTCATTCCAAAATATACAGCGATTTGTGGCATGGAGTGGGGTGTAAGTTTTCTTGTAAGATAGATGGAAATACGTCGAGCATTAACCACATCTTTGGTTCTTTTTTTAGATTTTATATCAGATAGTTTGACATTGAGTTCTTTTGAGATATGTTTAACAATGTCATCAATAGTAATATTGGCTTGTTTTTCAGTAAGTTGGTCTTTAATCACATTTTGTGCAAATTCTAATGTGAGTTTTTGGTTCATTAGTCCTGAATAAGCATTAAGTTTTATAATTACACCTTCTATTTCACGTATATTGTTACCCATATTTGAAGCAATGAAGTTAATAATATCTTGATTGAGTGTGATACCATCTATTTCACACTTCTTTTGAATAATGGCAATTTTTGTTTCAAGTCCAGGGGGTTGAATATCAGCCATGAGACCCCATTCAAATCTACTTCGCAATCTATCTACTAGTCCAGCTATTTTACTGGGTTGTCTATCTGATGTGATGACAATCTGTTTTTTTGCTTGATGCAGTTCGTTGAAGGTGTGAAAGAACTCCTCTTGGGTTTGCTCTTTTCGGCTAAGAAACTGAATATCATCTATGAGTAGTACATCACATTCTCTAAAATGGTCACGAAATCTGTCCATAGTTTGAGAACGTAAATGAGAGGTGAACTTGTTCATAAATTGTTCAAACGTTGTATATATAACTTTCTTTCCTGCAGCTATTTGATGGTTTCCTATGGCTTGAATAAGGTGAGTTTTTCCTAGACCAACACCACCATAAAGGAAAAGAGGATTATATAAGGCACCAGGTTTCTCTGCTACTGATTTTGCTGTGGTGTAAGCAAATTGGTTGGAACCTCCTACAATAAAACTATCAAAAGTGAATGATGGGTTTAGTATGGTACTTCTTGTTTGATTTTTTTGTTCACTGTTGGTTTGAACTTTTTGACTACTTGACGCTGTTTTTTTGACTTTTCCTACCGAGATAATAACATTATGACGTAAATTGTTCTCTATTTCAAATAGATGTGCAATTTTATTTTGATATTTGGTTTTAATCCATTTAGCAAGAAGTATGTTGGGGGCATAAAATTGTGCTACATTTGATCTTGAAGCTGATTCATCATAACTTAAATTTTTAATATATCGCGTCCAAGCCTTATTACTTATCTCTTGTTGAAGTTTTTTCAGTACTTTATTTCCAATGTTCATAAAGCTCCTTAATCTTAATGTGAATAACTATTTGAATATTAGCTAAAATTGGCTAAAATATAGGTTTAAAAGAAGGTGTGATAAAGATATTCACACTGTGAATAAAGGTGTGAATGAAAATTTTAGGAATTGACCCGGGGACTCGTATTTTAGGCTATTGCATACTTGATTTAAGTAGTGAAAAGTATAGACTGGTAGAGGCAGGAATACTTAAATTTAAAAAAAATATATTAAAAGAGCAAATTTTAGAAATGAGTGTAGGTATTGACGCTATATTCGATGCTCATAAGATTGATGAAGTTGCGATAGAGGATATATTTTATGCTCATAATCCTAAGACTGTTCTTAAGTTAGCACAGTTTCGTGGAGCTTTAAGTTTTAAAATACTTTTATCTGTTGGAAATTATTCAGAATATACTCCCTTACAGGTAAAAAAAGCGATTACAGGTAACGGTAAGGCAACAAAAGAACAGGTTGCCTTTATGGTGAAACGTTTATTAAAGATAAAAAAGGAGATTAAACCCTTGGATATCACAGATGCAATGGCAATTGCCATTACTCATGCTCAAAGGGTTAAGTTTTCAGGGGTTTTATAGGGTCGGAGTAACCGACCATTTAATTATTTTTGAGAAGTCTGAATAAATTTATCGTACTCATATACATCTTTTCTAAAGTTTGTAAGACCATTTTGTCTAAATACTGTAAAGTAAGTAGTATGAACAGGTAGAGGCTTAGTAAGATTTAATGTTACTGTTTTTAGAGTATTACGATACTTGTCAATATTTCTAACATCTGATGCTTTAAGACGAGATTTTAATACCTCTAGCAGTTCAAAAGGTTTCTCGAGACGCATACAACCAGAGCTGTAAACACGGTAACGACGTGAAAAGAGTGATTTGTTGTCTGTATCATGTAGATAAACAGAGTATTTATTTGGGAACATAAACTTCACACGTCCTAGTGCATTATCATCCCCTGGATACTGAACAAAACGGTAAGGTATACTACCACCATCTTTATATGGTAATAGTTTGTCTACCGTAAAATTTTTAATCTCTTTCTTATTTTTCCATCCTTTAAATGCATGAATATTATGTTCAGTTAAATAGTCAGGATGTTCTTGTAGTGCTGGTATTAAATCTCTACGAACCAAGTTATCAGGAATGTTCCAAGTTGGATTCAATACAAGGTATTTCATGTAAGAAGAGAAGATAGGTGTTGGTCTAACATCTCTACCTACAACAGCATTCATGTGAAGAATTGATTCTCCATGTCTGATATAGTCCATAGTAAAATCTGCAAGATTTACTCTAATGTACTCATTTGGAAATTTATCAGGGAATACTTTTAACTTATCTAAATTGGTAAGAATACTTTGAACATGTTCACTCATTGGTTTATTCATGTAATAGACAGTAATTTTATCAATAGTATTGTTTTGTGTTAGTTTAAAACGATCTTTATAGCTACGCAGTGCATTTAGTAACTCCCTATCAAATATATCCGAAGTGTTATTTCTGTTTCTTAAATCACCCGTCATAATAAGTCTTTGTTTAATATCAGATATGTATGGATATTGATCCCCAAATCTTAGGTCTTTAGCATATTTAATACGTGGTAAACTACCAAGACTTTTATAAAACTGTAACGATTCTATTAGGTCTTGATGAAGTTTTGGTAGTGCTGTGATAGATTTGAAAAAATCATAAATATTTTCACTGGTAATAGCAGAAAAAAGTCTTGAAGCAGATGGTGAAGTTTTGCGTACCATCTCCCAGTTTGCTGTAATATCTTTTGACTCTTTTAGAGCTTTAATTTTATCTTGTACCATGTCCCAATTTGTATCTGACTGTACAATAAAATTGGCTAACTCTACATAGGCACGTGTTAATAAAATATCAAGCGTAGCCAAATCATTAGCATTGGTATTTAAATCCATATTATCATTAAGAAGATAGGTATATTGTTCTATTTTATTTTGCTGTAAATCTTTAGATTTATAATTAAAGTAAGGGTCTTGTAATGCTTCTCTTAATGTATTAAGATTACGTGCATGTCCTATCCATAATGGTCTATTTTGATTAAGATGATAGAGTTGACGTATAATATCTTTCTCACTACTGTTTTGTGAAAGTTGATAGGGTTCATTGTTTATAATAGAGTTTAGCCTATTATCTAATTGTGTTGAATAGAGTGCTGATAGCATCATGCTAAGTAGTAGTAAATATCTCATATCTGTATCTCCCAATAAGTTTTAAAATATATATAAAAACTTAATTATTATATAATTTTTAGAGATATTTTAGCATAAGAGTAGAGGAAAAGAGATTACAACCTTTAAAAAAGGTTGTAAATTTTAGAAAATCTTAAAATTGGTAACCAGCACCAACAGTAAGACCCCATGCAGATGGAGCATCTGATTTTTCTAAGTAGTTAACAACATCTGTAAATATAGAAAGATTATTACCTAAACCATAGTCAAGACCAGCACCATAAGATAAACCAGTTTCAGAATCAGCTATACCAGCAAAGTTTGCCTTAGAAGCACCAATTAAACCATAAAGGTTAAGATTTTCCATAACATCTACATTTGGCTTAAGGTAAGCACCATATTGTTTGAATTTATCATAACCGTCATCCACGTTAGAAGTACCATAAGTACCTCTAATTTCAGCACCTAAGTTATCCATAAAGTCATAACCAAGTCTACCTGTGAAACCAAGCTGTCTATCTTGGTTATCTTCATCTGAGAAAAGGTTAGCTCTCTCATCGTTACCTCTTGCAGAGATATCTGTAATACCTCCAGCAATATAAAGACCTAGTGCTTCAGCTACAACAGGTGCAACAACAACAGGTGCAACTTTTACAACTGGTGCAGGTGCTGGTGCAGGTGCTGGTGCTGGTACAAATACTGGCTCTACAGGAACCTCTACTGTTTCTTGTTCAAATACTGGTTCTATAATATCTCCACCAGCAAAACTCATACTTGACAAAGCAATAATTGCTACAATTGAATTTGTTAATTTCATAATCGAAATCTCCTTAATATAGTAAAATATAATTGATTATAGCATAAAATTTGTTATGAAACTCTTTAAAACTTGATAAATTAATTTAAAATTTAAGAAAAATTTAATATTTGTTTGATTTTGTTTTTTATTGTAAATCATAGTTTATATAAAAAATATTTTTTAGTGTGAGTGAAATGTTATAAATTAAACTTAAATTTTTAAAAAGAGCCAGTTATAATATATTTTCGATATAATTCGCGTAATTATTTATAGTATAGGAATCTTACGAATGCAAAAAATCAAAAATATCGCCGTAATCGCTCACGTTGACCACGGAAAAACAACGCTTGTTGACCAACTTCTTCAACAGTCTGGAACTTACGCTGCACACGAAGATGTGCAAGAGAGAGCCATGGACTCTAATGAAATTGAAATGGAAAGAGGAATTACCATTCTTTCTAAAAATACAGCCATTACTTATGGTGACCATAAGATTAATATTATTGACACTCCTGGTCATGCCGATTTTGGTGGTGAAGTTGAGCGTGTGCTTAAAATGGTAGATGGCGTATTGTTACTTGTAGATGCACAAGAAGGTGTTATGCCTCAAACCAAATTTGTTTTGAAAAAAGCGATTGGTTTTGGACTTATTCCTGTAGTTGTTATTAATAAAATTGATAAAGAAGGTTCAGACCCCGATAGAGTTATGGACGAAGTATTTGACCTTTTGGTTGCACTCGATGCGAATGAAGATCAACTTGAATTCCCTGTTTTATATGCAGCAGCTAGAGATGGTTATGCAAAACATGAGATGGAAGATGAAAATAAAGACATGGTTCCTCTTTTTGATGCAATTATTGAACATGTTCCCTACCCAAAAGGTTCACCAGATAACGATACTCAGGCACAAGTATTTACACTTGACTCTGATAACTTTGTTGGTCGTATTGGTATTACACGTATTTTTAATGGTAAAATTAAAAAAGGTGATGAGTATCTACTTGTGAAAGCAGATGGTTCTAAATCTAAATCAAGAGTTTCTAAACTTATTGGGTTTAAAGGTCTTGATAGAATTGATATTGAAGAGGCAGAAGCAGGAGATATTGTAGCTATCGCTGGTTTTTCAGATATTGATGTTGGAGATTCTGTTTGTGATAAATTAAATCCTGTAGCACTTGACCCAATGCACGTTGAAGAGCCTACACTTTCAGTTATTATGTCTGTAAATAACGGACCACTAGCTGGACAAGAAGGTAAACACGTAACTTCTAATAAAATTAGAGAGCGTCTTGAAAAAGAGATGGAGACAAACATCGCAATGAGAATGGAGCCAATGGATGATGCTTCATTTAAAGTATCAGGTAGGGGTGAACTTCAAATTGGTATTTTGGCTGAAAACATGAGACGTGAAGGTTTCGAGTTTATGTTGGCTCGTCCAGAAGTTGTAACTAAAGAAGAGAATGGTGTTAAAATGGAGCCATTTGAGCACCTAGTAGTAGACGTTCCAGAAGAGTTCCAAGGGGTTGCTATTGAAAAACTTGGAAAAAGAAAAGCGAACATGACTTCTCTTAACCCAATGCCAGATGGTACAGTAAGATTAGAGTTTGAAATTCCTGCACGTGGTCTTATTGGGTTTAGAAATGAGTTCCTTACCGACACTAAAGGTGAAGGTATCATGAATCACTCTTACTTAGAATACAGAGCATACTCTGGTAGTGTTGAATCAAGAACTCCAGGAGCATTGGTTTCTATGGATGATGGTGAAGCCGTTGCTTTCTCTATCTTTAACCTTCAAGCACGTGGTATTATGTTTATTTCTGCACAAGAAAAAGTTTACTCAGGAATGGTTATTGGTGAGTCAGCAAGACCTGGTGACCTTGATGTTAACCCACTTAAAGGGAAAGCATTGACCAACATGAGAACTTCAGGTACAGATGAAGCTGTTAAACTTGTTAAGCCTAGAGAGATTACACTTGACTCTGCAATGGAGTGGATTGAAGATGATGAGCTTATTGAGATTACACCTATATCTATAAGAATTCGTAAAAAATCTCTTGACCCAGTTGTTAGAAAACGTCTTGCAAGAGACAAAAAGAATAGTAAATAAAACAATACTGTAGGTTTGACCATGTCAAACGTCAAATCTCAGTT
>JALUMR010000161.1 GCA_027055805.1 Campylobacteraceae bacterium | reverse complement strand
ACCACCCCAAACGATTTATCTTTAGGTGCAAGGTTCGCCTCTATTTGAGCGTAATCAACAAAAGTGAAACCTCTTTGGGTGATGTCTTGTTTCATCTGCTCATTGAATTCTTCTATTGATGCAACATCATCACGAAAAAAGTTTGAGTAGGCTCTTTCCCCATACACCTCTTTTAAGTTCTTATTAAAGCCCAAATATATGGTTAAGAGCGAATTCGCTAACTCTCTTTTTTCGGTATATTCAACATTATATAATTGATAAGTCTGCTCAGGTGAGAGGTTCGAGATGACCCTATCACTCTTCATAGTTTTGGTCTCTTTTTTATGCACATAAGTAACGCTATTTTGTTCACAAGCCGTTACTGTTGCTTTGGTAATAATATTTCCACCATTGTCTTTAATCACCTTAGCTAAGTAGTTACTAAGCCGTCCACTACCACCTTTTATAAAATATCCTCCACCATTAAAGTATGAGTATTGAGCCACTGAATGAAGTAAAAAACTTAGTGTATCTGGTATGTCGTTATAGTAGTTCACATTTGCATTTAAAATAAGTTTCAGCTCTTCGCTACTCATAATCTTATCAAGCACCTCTGTGACACTTTTTGATTTGTAGTATAAAATTCTCCAAAATAAAAAGGGAAAGAGTGCATAGTGATACCAAGAAGCACTCTGTAACTGCTCTAAATCTTTAGCAACATGTTTAATAAGTTTAAAATACTTCTCTATGCTACTTTGTTCACTAGGAAATTTAGAAATTAATGCTTTCTCTGCCTCTTCAACACCTTTGGGCATAACAAAAGTACCATTTTTGGTGATGACGCTAAAAAACTCATTGGCTTTTACAAACTCTACATTGTTGTAAACATCAAGCCTAGTAAAAATCTCTTTTATTAAAGGGTTGTTGTAGAGACTCTCCATCTCGTGTAGACCCACTTCGCAAGTAAAGTCACCTCGTTTAAAGGTTGTAGCACAGCCACCTACTATGTTGTGTTGTTCTAACATGGTTACTTTATAGCCATCTTTAGCCAGTAATGCACCTGCTGTTAATCCACCTAATCCTGCACCGATTATAGTTATATTTTTCATCACTAAATCCTCATATATTTTCTAATTTTAAAAAGTATACAAAGAAATAACATGAAAGTCATTCACAAATGTTAACGGGCATACTCATTTTTAAGACGGCTAAGATGTTGAGGAGTCATTCCAAGTAAAGTTGCAATGTGGTATTGAGGTACTTTATCTAAAAGATAAGGAGTGTTTTTCATAAAAGCTTCAAATCGCTCTTTAGCAGAATGGGTCTGCCGTTGTATCATGAAGTTATGCAGATAAGAGTATGCATCTTGTGACATAAGACGACCAAATCTATCGCCTTTTTCAGTTTTGTTGTAAAGTAACATCAAGTCTTCATATGCAACTGTGACCACTTCACAATCTTCTAAAATATCAATGGTTAGTTGAGACTCTGTTTGGTTCACAAAGCTCTCATAGTCAACCACAAAAAGGTTGGTCATACGAGAATTTTGGTCATTAAAATAGATAATCCAAGTATGGTCTTTACCATTCTCATCTATCATGTAGCCTCTTGCCAAACCAGCGTTAATAAACATTAGCTTCTTGCAGACATCACCCATGTGTAAAATAACATCGCCTTTTTGGTAACGTTCTATT
>JALUMR010000160.1 GCA_027055805.1 Campylobacteraceae bacterium | reverse complement strand
TAACCCTTCTAGCTTATCTTTTTTTATCTCTATTTTTATACTTTTATCCATGTTTCTTCCTTCGCTATTTTCCAAACAAGTATATCAAATTTGGAAATTTTACAATAATTAATAGTGCCACAAGTTGCAACAAAATAAAAGGAATAACCCCTCTATATATTTGAGCTGTTGTCACCATGTCTCCTGCTGCACCCTTTAGAAAAAATAGTGCAAAACCAAATGGTGGCGTTAAAAATGATGCCTGTAGATTTAAAGCTATAAGTATGGCAAACCAAACTGGGTCTATACCAAAAGAGTGAGCGATAGGAACCAGTATAGGAACCACAACAAAGGCAATCTCAATAAAATCTATAAAGAATCCTAAAAGAAATATAACCAACATAGAGATAAGTATAAATGTCCACTTGTCCCCTACTTCATCTTTAAAAAATTCCATTGCCATTACATCACCACCAAGTTCATTAAAAACCAATGAAAAAGCTGTAGCACCTATGAGTATCATAAATATCATTGAGGTCAGTTTTACCGTCTCTAATGAAGCATAACGTAACAGTTCAAAAGAGAATCTACCTTTATAAAATGCTAAAATTAATGCTCCAAGCACCCCAATAGCTGCTGACTCTGTAGGTGAAGCAATACCTGCAAAAATAGAACCCAAAACTGCTAAGATAAGTAACAATGGAGCCACCATAACCTTTAATGCATCTCTCAAAACTTTTGAATAAGCTTCATCATTCTCTATGGCTGGTGCAACCTCTTTATTGAAATAGGCATAAACTAAAATATATAATATATAAAGCCCAATAAGTAGCAACCCAGGAACCAATGCAGCCCGAAAAAGGTCACCTACACTTAAATGCATTTGGTCTCCTAAAACTATAAGCACAATAGACGGAGGGATAATCTGCCCCAAAGTCCCCGAGGCAGCAATAGAACCTGTAGCCAACTCAGGTGAATACTTATGTTTTAACATTAAGGGTAGAGCTATAAGCGACATCATAACCACTGAAGCTCCTACTATTCCTGTACTTGCAGCCAATATAGCACCAACAACCACCACCGATATTGCTAAACCACCTCGAATTCCTCCAAAAAGTTTTCCCATAGAGAGCAATAGGTCTTCTGCTACTTTTGATTTTTCTAAAATAAGCCCCATTAAGATAAACAAGGGAACCGACATTAAAGTAACATTTCCCATAATTCCATAGACTCTATAAGGCAACATATCAAGCACATGCATACCTAACTCATCAGAGATAAGGGCAAAAAAGAGTGCCACCCCTGCAAAGACAAAAGCTACTTGAAAACCTGTTAAGAGTAAAAAGAGTGTTAGAAGAAACATTAACCATAAAGGGTCAGTCCAAAAAGCCAAGTTTTGCGTAGAAAAAACTAAAAATAGTAACACTCCACTAAGTACAAAAAAGAAATTCTTTTTTGATTTTAATTTTGCATAAGCTTTAATAATCTCAGAGATAGCTTGTAAAACCAACAAAATAAAAGCAACAAAGAGAACACCTTTTATAACAAAACGATAAGCCAACCCACCAGGGTCAGAAGAGACTTCATTCTGCATATAAGACTGCATCATCATCTCAAATGAACCATTTAAAAAAAACAGAGCAAAAGGAATAAGTAAGAACAACATAGAAAGTATTTGAACCATAGCCTTTGTCTCTTTGGAATAATGAGCAAACATTATGTCCACACGAACATGTTTATCATGCTTTAGAGCATAAGCAAATCCGAAAAGAAAGACAATATCAAAAAGATGCCACTCCAATTCCTGCAAGGCAATAGAACCCCCTGAAAAGAAATAACGCATTAAGGCATCATAGCCTATAAGTAGTGCTAAAATTAAAGCCAATATGGCTGCTAGGAAGCCTATTTTTTTGCTTAAAGTATCAATTAGGTAACTCATTTTTCGTCCTTAAAAAATTGTAGGGTGTAGTCCCCTGACTACACCGACAAAACCAAATAGGCATTCATTAAAACGGTGTAGTCGGGGACTACACCCTACTAATCGTATTTTATAAAAAATTAAAACTCTTATCTTTTTCTACCTCAAAACCTTAGCATATTTTTTCTTGTAGCCTCTCTTTAGTTTTTGAGCCAAAAGATGTACTGCCATCGCATAGTAAACACTGTGATTATAACGGGTGATAACATAGAAATTTTTTGCTCCAAACCATAGCTCATCAAAACGGTACCTATCAAGCTTTAAAAGGTATACAGGTTGTTTATATGACCATTTATAGATAGTTTTTAAACCTTTTAATTCTGATTGTGGATATTTATATTGGAAACCTGTCTTCTTCCCCTCATATCTTTCCCCTTTAAAAGAGACTCTTTCAGCTACAGGTTCCCACTTTTCCCAACCATTTTTTTCTAAATAATTTGCAATACCAGCTATGGCATCGGATACTTGTTGCATACTTCGTTGTCCATCTCCATCATAGTCTACAGCATAATGCTTATAACTGCTTGGCATAAACTGTCCTAAACCAATGGCTCCAGCATAAGAACCTTTTATATTTAGAGGATTAAAATTATTCTTTTTTGTAAGGATTAAAAAATTTTCTAGCTCATCTTTAAAATAGCTACTTCGTCTATTTTTTTCAAACGCCAAAGTTGTTAAAACATCAAAAATAGGATAGTCACCCCTTTTAATTCCATAACGACTCTCCACACCAATAATGGCTGCAACATACTCAGGTGGAACCCCATATTTTTCATAAACTTTTTTAAAAATGTTTTTATGTTTATAGATAAAATTTACACCCAAATCTATTTTCTTTTCAGTAAATAGATTTTTTTCATATCGTGTCCAACTACCATGTTTATGAGAGATTTTTGTCAGACCTTTTACAACTTTAGATTTTTCTCTATATTTAGGGTTATATATACCAAGAGAACGTTTTTGAAGCGTAACATTTGTGAAAAGTTCATTCAGTTTCCAACGACTAAAACTATGTTCTTTAACCATCTTTTCAATAAATACTTTAACCTCTTTTTGTTTGGAATAATCTTTGGAGTATAAGGTTACACTAAGAAGTATAACCATCAAGGTGATTTTAAAGTATTTCATAAATTATGAACTATATAAAACTCGGAGCATCATTAGCAAACAAAATCAAATCACCTGCTTGTGTCTCTTCTACTAACATCTCTTGCATTTTATCTTTACTTTCTAATTTTACAAGTTTACTTTCATCTACATTCTCTTGGAATATTTTATAATTCAAATCACCTGTTAACACGACCACATCAAACACCTCATCGGCTCTTTTTGCTACTTCTATGTTAAACGCATCGTCTACCTCTACCAAACCTGGGGTTATGAGGACTTTTCTTCCTTTATAGGTAGAAGCTAGATTAAAGCCTTCCATCATACCATCTATGTTACCGTTGAAGCTATCATCTATAATAAGTTTACCACCTGCGTCCATACGTTGTAGTCTGTGTGGCGTTGGCTCTAGTGAATTTAGCTGTTTTTTAATGCTCTCTTCATCTACGTCTAAAGCTTTGGCTACTTTAATGGCAAGACCTAAGTTCATAGCATTAAATGCACCTAAAATGTTTGCATGATAAAACTCGTTATCCATTTCAAAATCTAAACCATCGAGTGTGGCTTTAACATCTGAAACCTCTTTACCAAAAGTATGCACATGACTAATAGGATTGAGCATAGCAGAATCATGAACCCATGCCTCTTTTAAACGTTCTGAAGAGAGTATCTCCATTTTAGTATTTCGTATGTTTTCTAAACTTCCAAAGTACTCAATGTGTGCTGGACCTATTTTACCTACCACTGCTAAGTGAGGGTTTACAAACTTTGCTATTTCAGAAATGTCCCCTGCCCCTCTTGCTCCCATTTCTACGACATAAACTTCAGTATCAGAAGGTAAGTCCTCATTAATATCTTTAAGTATACCACCAAAGGTATTGACCGAGCGTGGTGTTGCATAGACATTGTATTTAGCCGATAAAATATGCGCTACATAATTTTTAATACTGGTCTTACCATACGATGCAGTAATACCCACTACCACCATATTTGGCATAGACTCCAACCTCTTTTCTGCTTTCATTTGAAAACCTTTAAAGAGCATCATCTCCATCATAGCAGATGTTGCATAAGCTAAAATAAGAGGGATAATCACTACTAAGATTTCAAATTTAACAATATACTTCATCATCACGAAAAATAGGGTAAAGAATACCAAAGTAGCAAAGAAACGTTTTACCCGTCCTGTAAAGACTAGTGGTTTGTCTTGCTCTTTTCTCCACATGTAGAGCATGGCTATATATGCTAAAGAGATGACTATACTAAAATTTGTCTCACGGCTTACAATAAAGTAAAGAAAGAGTGGGATTAAAAAGTAAACCAAATGCCACCAAGTTTTAGTATGATGAAACAAAACTCTCTCTAACCTGTACGAATACCACTGCATGTTGGTCATAAAGTAATACCCCAATGCCAAGACAAAGAGTACATTACTCAATACATTAACTATTTCCATTTCTATCCTTTACTATCTTCTATGATTTCATTTGCTATAAACTTTGCATGTTTCAAAAAGAAAAAGTGGTCACCCTCTAGTGGGTAAAACTTAGAATTTTCTATAAGACCTGCTATTTTTTCACCAGTATAAAGTGGTGTGGCTGTATCTTCTATGCCCCAAAAACACAATGCCCTACTTTTTGAGTTAGAAAATTCTGCTTCAAAATCTTCATCGACCACATTTTTAAAGGTCTCGTACATCTCATGACTCATGCCTTGTGCATCGGGTGCTACAAAAAGTTCTCGTATCTTTTTCATACCTAAAGGTTTTAAAAATTTAAAAGTGGCTATTTTTATTTTGACTGACCATGGCTTCTCTGTTACCACACCAGCAGACGAGAGTAGAACCAAAGTTGGAGGGTTAAGCAGTGTTGATACCTTTCCACCGAATGAGTGTCCCATAACAATATTGGGCTTTACGTCTAAAGTTTCTAAAAACTTTTGAACTATTTGGGCATAATCTTTTGTAGTTAAAATCATCTCATTTGTACTGGCACCAAAACCAGGCATATCTAGGTAGACATGTTTATGGTTTTGAAACTCTTTACCAAAAGCCTGTTTCATTATCTCTTTGTTACTTCCCCAACCATGAAGAACCAAGAGAACATACGTTGCACTTGGGTTTACTATTTCATAAGAGAGTTTAAAAACTTGCTCTTTGTACCCTATCTCTTTTATTGCCATATATTCACTTTCATATTATTTATTTAAACTATTTGCACAGACATAAGCTGTAGAGAATGCCCATTGAAAATTATAACCACCAAGCTCTCCTGTTACATCTAGTACTTCACCTAAAAAATAAAGACCATCTACTTTTCTACTCATCATAGAACTGGCATCTATCTCATCGGTTGATACTCCACCTTTTGTGACCTCTGCCTTAGAGTAACCAAAGGTACCAGCTGGTGCAAAGCTGTAGGACTTTAACACTTCTAACTTTTTCCACTCATCAGAGCTTAATTTAGTAGCAGTTTTATCTTCTATATTTAACGCTTCTAAAAATGTTTTAGCAACACGGCTGGGAAGTCCCAAAACACGGCTTATATTTTTCTTGGACAATTTTAGACTATCTATACTTAAAGAGGGTAAAAAATCAATGGTTATTTTTCCTTTTTGCCAATAAAGAGAAGCATCTAAAACAGCTGGTCCAGAGATTCCCTTATGAGCAAAAAGTAAAGCTCCATTTATCTCTTTCTTTTTATCTGCTATCTCAACACTGATTTTAACATCAATAGCTATGCCACTTAAAGATTTAAAAAAGAACTGTTCAGGCTGAACTGTAAAACCAACAAGCCCTGCACTGAGTGTCTGCACCGTATGGTCAAAACTTTTAGCTATATCATAACCTATAGAAGTTGCACCAATTTTAGGAAAACTTAAACCTCCTGATGCCACCACTACCTTATTTGATATAATCTTACCTCTTGAGGTATGGACTTCAAATTTATCAGATTTTTTTTCTACTTTTATTACGTCTGTTTGAAGCTGAATTATTTTTGGAGAGATTTCGTTTTTTAATATATCAACTACATCTTTTGCAGAGTTTTCACAAAAAAATTGATTGTTTTTTCTCACAAGAGTTTTTAATCCTCTCTCCTCAAACCAATTCAACAAATTAATTTGGTCAAAACGTTTAATAATGTTTCGTATAAAACGTTGATTTCCTAAGTAATTACTTGGCTTAACTTTTCCATTAGTAATATTACATTTTCCACCACCAGAGATTAAAAGTTTGGAACCTACTTTAATGTTATTATCTATAATAAGCATATTTTTATCTTCAAGAAGGGCTGACAACATCAACCCACTTGCTCCTGCCCCTAATATTACTACATTAACTTCTTTTTTCATTCTATAATTATAGCAGTATTTAATATTTTTCTTCCCTAATATTTAACATAAGTCCAATACTTTATGTATTAAATTGTTTTTATTTATTAGACAATAATTAATTTAACTTTTTATATTTTTTAATAAAATAATAATTAATTTTGTGCTATCATATCTTAACCATAAAAATTAAAACTTCAAAGGATATTTATGTTAACTAAAAAGACTCTATTACTATCAGTTGCAGCAGCAGCTCTACTTACAACAGGTTGTTCTCAAACAGCAACAACACCTAAAGCAAAAACAAACACTGCTCCTGTATCAGCACAAAAAACGAGTGACGGTTCGTTTACATTACCTAATGCAAAATCTGGTACATGTTATGGAAAAGTTGTTATTCCAGCTCAGTATAAAACTGTAAGTGAAAAAATTAAAGCTACTCAAGCAGATGCAAAGCTTACTATTGTTCCAGCTACTTACAAAACTGCTACAGAGAGAGTTTTAGATACTGCAGCAAGTACAAGAATTGTAGCTGTTCCAGCAACTTATAAAACAGAGAGTAAAACAGTAACTGTTTCACCTGCATATTCAGAGTGGAGAACTGGTCTACACCCAGAAGCAAGAGTAGCTTCATCTGCTGTTTTAGCATCTGCAAAAGCTGGTGGGATTAACCTAGAAGCTGCAAAATCTGGTTCTTGTTACTATGAGTTTTATGCTGCACCACAGTTTAAAACAACAACAGAAAAAGTTTTAGCATCAGCTCCTTCATCAAAAATTATTGCTGTACCTGCGGCATTTAAAACAGGTGTTAAAAGAATTCTTGTAACTCCTGCATCTACTAAATTGGTTAAAGTTCCAGCTACCTACAAAAATGTAACTGAAAGAGTTATGGTTGCTCCAGCTAAAAAAGTATGGAAAGAGACAAAATGTAACGATAAAGATTGTGCAGTTGAAGAGATGATGTGTCTAGTAGATATTCCAGCTCAGTATAAAACTGTTACAAAACAAGTTGTTGTTACTCCTGAAACAACAAAGTCTGTAACCATTCCAGCTGTTTACAAAACAATACAAACAAATGAACTTGCAGCTGCTGCATCTACAAAAACTGTAGCTATTCCTGCAACTTACAAAACATTAGAGAAAACTCAAAAAATCTCAGATGCAAAATATGTATGGTCTGACTCAATGATGGAAAAACCAGGCATGTCAAGAACTTCTTCAGTAATCTGTAAAGTATCTGTTCCTGCTGTAACTAAAGTGGTAACTAAGCAAGTTGTAGCAACTCCAGCTACTTCAAAAACCATTACTATTCCAGCAACATACAAAACTGTTCAAGTAACCAAGCTTGTTACTCCTGAAGCAACAAAGAAAACTGTTATTCCAGCTACATACAAAACTGTAACTAAACAAGTTAAAGTTTCTGACCAGTCAGTTAAATGGATGCCAGTTCTTTGTAAGTCAAGTATGACGGTAGAGACTATCTCTAAAATCCAAAAAGCATTAACAGCTGCAGGATTCAAAACTCCAGTAACAGGTATGTTAGACGCTGCTACAAAAGCATCAGTTAAAGCTTACCAAACTAAAAAAGGTCTTACAGTATCAGGACTTTCTATTGCAACTCTTAAAGATTTAGGTGTTCTTTAATATCTAAACCTTTTAACCTAACAACAACTCTTTTGAGTTGTTGTTAAACTTTCAACACTTATATCTATCATTCTATCACCTTCATTATCAACATCCAATAACATAATTTTAAGAAAGAGTATACTTTTACACACCTTTAAAATTTACTCATTAGATATTTTACCTTCCTAAGTAAAAGCAAACTTTTAAAAGACTATGATATCAAGATGAAAAAATTAAAAAAAACAATGTAGCATAAATGTATAAAAAACCATCTAAGCCCTTAGAAAACCCATCTGTTTATCAATTGCTAAGTATAGGCATAAACAAAGTTTTAAACTTTTTTAGGCAACATATTACCTATCAAGCTGTATTAATTCTCTCTTTAATCTCTTTTAGTACCTCTTACTATGGATTTATCTCCTTGGTGTCAGATGGGATGTTATTGACTAAAATACTCTTTTTTGCTGTGGTGGGGGTCATTCAGTTAGCATTGGTCTACTCCATCTCTCAACTCTATTTACGAGAATTTTTCTCTCGGCATATATTAAGAGCCTCTTTACTGTTAGTTACCTATTTATTATCACTTTTTATTAGTGTACTTTTTAGTTTTAACTTTTATTACAAAATCTTTTCAGCCTCTGAATTTTCTCAAAGAAATGTAACACTTCAACTAGAGAGAATTAAAAATTCACTAGAAGATGCACAAAGTAGTTTTGATTCGGTCTATATTTCACTAAAAAAATTGAGTGACTATTCGATGAAAGAGTCTATTGAAGAGCGTACGTATGGTGGAACCTGTGATGAGACTAAAATCCCAACACCTGGTCCAAGGAGTGCATTAAGAGAAGATGAAAGTAAACTGTTTGAAAGCCACGTAAGCTCTTTTGATGAATTACGAAAAAAGGTACAAGGTGAGATTGCTGTTATCAAAAAGATGTTGGAAAACTTTAATCCTAAAAAAGACAATATAGATAAATTAGAGGAACAAGTTAATACACGAATTGCTCAAATAAATAGAATCTTTAGAGGGGGAGAGATTACCCTTCTTCCTAAAATATTAGTAAAACATAATGGTTCAGCACGAATGAAAATGGAATCTTTAGGAAGAAGTATTAGTTGTCCAGATAGTCAAATTAGTTTGAAAATTAATACTATTAATGAAAATTTAAATGCCTTGAAGAAGTTAGAAAAAGTAAGTTTTTTTGATGCAAACAATCAACAACAACTTATTGAGCGAACCATTAATGTACTCTTAGCCATTCTTCCTTTTACCAATACCCATGTTGTTGCTTTAGATAAAGTAACAAGCCCTACTGATGTTACACAAAGTGATATTAAAGCAATTGGGCTTGGATTTTTGGTAGACTTTTTTATCTTCTTTTTTACGATTTTAGCCAAAGAGCCTTATAGAGCTAGATTCTTTACCGAAGAAAACATAGCACACTATCTTCGTTATGATATACGTCGTATACTTAAACCTTTTGTTTTTGAGAGCCATTTCTCTTACCATCTTATTATTCCAAATCAGCGAAAAAATCATAAAATAGATGAAATCTTAACCCGTTTTAAAATAGATAAGATGATTACTTTAGTGGGGAATAATGTTTATTATGATGAGCTACTTTTTTTACATCAAAGTAAACTAAGAAATTTTAAAGATTTTACCTTTACTGTTTATAAACTTGATAAACAAAAATACAATACACTCTTAGCCTATATCGACGAGTTACGTAATAATGATTGAGATGTTTTGGAGTATTAAACTCAAATTAACAGCAATGTTAAATGAGGTTAAGTGGAGTATTTTTATTAGAAAACATGATGTAAAGAGTCTAAAAAAATCTTTCTCTATGGTTTTAGAAATTATTATCATTCACTCTATTCTTATCGCCTCAGATATAGTAAAGTTTTTTAATTTCATGAAAGAGATGATAACTCAAAAGCTTATTTTTATACCTTTGAGCATTATGTTTTTACTCTTTGGAGTCTACCTCTCTTTTATTAATGGTCAAGCAGATAAAGAGCTTTTTAATGAGAAGGTTTTTCCTAAACTTTATTATGATACAGGTATTGAGATTCGTGATTCACAAAACAGATTTGCAGGAACAGTAGCAGGTCCTCAAAGTACAGTTACTAATCCTTCTTTATTTATAGAAAAAACACCCTCTCTCTTTTGGTCGTTACTTAAGGAAAAGTATGACCCAAAACTAGATTTTGATAGCAATGCAACTACTTTTTTTGAGGCACTTTCTGAAAACATAACCTACTATAACGGAATAGATATTTCGTCTCCATTTAGTGAGAGCAGACGCTTGGTACATCATTTTATTACAGAGCAGAGTTTAGCGTTAAAACCAAAATTAACATTGACGCAACAACTTATTAATATATTTCTAAAAAAACACCCTTTTGATACACCTAGCAATAATATAGCTCGATTAAAGTTAGCAAAAACATTTTTCCATTCACTTAAAGCCAATGATGGAGCAAATTTTAAATCATGGTTGCTTTTGGAAAAAAAATTTTTTATTGCTGATGGTAAAGGCTATGGTTTTAAAGATACTGCAGAGATTTTCTTTGGAAAATCACTAGATGAACTCTCAAATGCTCAAGAAGCTATTTTGGTTGCAATGTATGCAAAACCTTTTCATCTGAACCAATCGTTACAAGAGCAAAAAAAAGCATGGGAAAATATTAAGAGTGATGCCATAGAGATTGTTGATAACTCTGATATTATCAAAAATCATTATAATATTATCTCTAACATTAAAAAGATGCACTTTCCAAAGATTCCCTATTTTTCAGATTCTCTTATGGAGGTTGTCGGAGAGATAACCTCAAAAAACAGAGAACAATTTAGCTCTTTGCCCACTCGAAGTAATGCTCTGTTACAAAGCTCCAAAGCAGTGGTACGTCAAGAGTTAGATAAACTGTTTAAAGTCTATAGTATCTCTCCTAAAAGTCAACTGGTGACAAAAGTATCTATTAACTTTGAACTCAATAAAATTTTTTATTTTAATCACTATTTAAAAGAACAACTGGAGCCATTAAACTTGTCAAATATGTGGGTTTCGGTGGTTAATGAAGAGGGAAAGATGATTCGTCTTTATCAAAAAAATACCATTTATCAACGCCCACCACAAATTGGAAATCTTGGTAAAATTTTTTCAGCACTTCTTTTTGCTGATAGAGGAGATAAGTACTATAGCCAATATTGTAACAAAAAGGCAACATCAGAGATACCCATGGAAGAGGGATTAAAAAAGTGTAGTAGTAACGCATGGGTTGATGCAAGAAGAGTTTTTTCCTCAAACAAAATGCTTCCCCTCTATGATGGTTTTATAAAATATAAAGAACGAGATAGAAGAGGAGAAAATACCTACTATAAACCAATTCATATTAATAAAATTGAAGCACTCTATCAAAATTTAGATTTGGTCTCTTTAGAAAATAACGAACCTAGAGTTGATTTAGGAGCAGGAAAATTAGGGATGAACCCATTAGATGTTCAAACTGCTTTACATAAAATTACTCAACTGCTTTATCATCCAAATCATACCTTCTATGGTCTAAAGCTTGTCAAATCATTAGAGTATCATGATATTAACAAAAGTGTCATTGACCCAACATCCAAATTTTTCTCTTTTGATTCTCCTGAACAGGTTACACCTACCTTTAAGAAGTTTTTTACAAAAGAGAAACGCATAACCTTACAGACCATCTTTAAAACACCTATCTATAAAAGTTATGGTTCATTACAATGGTTACGAAATTATATTAATATTAAGTTTGTTTTTGCACAAGAGAGCCATAAGAACGGTACACATTGGCTTGTAGGTGTTTTTAAAAAAGCAAACAAATACTATAGTTTTACAATTTTTATAGAGGATAAAACACTTAATACAAAACAAATTAAAGAGAAAATTAAAAGTATTTTAGAGACAACAATTAAGTCTATTAATAATGAAAGAGAGATGAAATTTAACTATATGAAGCAGATTTTCAGAGATTAAAATTAGACTTCTTGTATAAGTCTATTGTTAAACTTTTAACTCTAAAACCTCTCCAAACGGAACATCACAACGTTCATTCACTACCCATAAAACATCTATTAATGGTTCATACTTTGGAAAAGTTCCTTTTCCATCAGTAAAATAAATCAAAAATTTAAAATCTTCATTCATATTCTCAACATACTCAAACACAGGACGAAAGTCTGTTCCCCCTCCTCCTTTAAGCATGGGTTCAAGTGGCTCTTGTGGTGTGAGTCGTTGTATGTTTTGAATGGTAGCATCACACTCTATAAGCTCAATAACATAATGTGTAAAAATCTGCATTATCTCATAAAGCTCTGCTAAAAAAGTTTTTAAAAGCTCATCATCTATCGAAGCAGAAGTATCAATAGCCACTACTATCTTTAACTCTTCTCCATAAATAGAAGGCAGAGCTATGCCTCTATATAAATGTTTTTTAGATGGAGGAAACATTCGATAATCACTCTTAGCATGTGCATTTACATAACGGTAAAGCTCATCTCTCCAAGATATTTGAGGCTCTTTTTTACTCTCTATAAAACGCTCTATCCCTTTAGGCAAGTCACCATGTTTTTCAAGCTTTACATTTAACTGTTCAAGTAGAAGTTCATACTCCTCTTGTGCTAAAAGTTCTTCAAAAGCATCTTCATGTAAGTCTTGCTCTTCCATCTCTTCACTCTGCTTTTCTTGCTCATCTAAAGTTTCATCATTATCTTGCAAATCAAGTTCATTTAAGAGTATTTGATATATCTGTTCAGCATAAAGCATCTTAAAACGTGAAGCATAGTTTGCCATAGGTGGAAGCATAAAGCCATTGTCAACCAATAAGTCATTAATAGCATAATCAGAAGCCAAGTTCCACACCGATGAGACTTTATCTTTTCCTCTAGTACTATGAAACAGAGCCTGATGCATGGCAGCATTGGCTAAAATCGTACTTACTTCATTAATATCAAGCACTTCCAAATACTCATCATTATACTCTAACACATCACCCAAAGGGCGAAAAGAGGCTATATTGTTATTGACTCTTAGCTCTATAGAAGTAACTAAACTTCCAAAGTATGGGTTTTCAAGCATCAGTTTTGTTTTGGCTTTGGTTATTTTTTCATTACTTATTAATTTTACATCTTGAGGTATCATAACTTAAACTTTCAAGGCATAAAAATGGTGAACTGCTCCATGCCCTCTACCTAAATAGTAATCTTTCCCCTCTTCTATCGCTCTGTTTAAATAAGAACACGCTCTCTTTGTAGACTCCTCTAGGCTAAAGCCTAAACTCACATAAGTAGCAAGAGCAGAAGAGAGGCTACATCCTGTTCCATGAGTGTTTATACTCTTTATAGCTCTGTTTTTTATACTTATACACTCTAAACCATCTTTTAAACAGAGTGTGTCTATCATCTCATCACTCTCTTCTAGGTGTCCACCTTTTAGAAGAACAGATGTATTGTATTTTTTAACTAATTTTCTAGCTGAATCTACTAAGTTCTCTTTTGAAATCTTCTCATCTAGTAAAATCTCTGCTTCGGGTATGTTTGGAGTTACTAGGTAAACCTTTGGAAGAAAAGCCTTTAACCGTTCTATGGCTTCATCTGCAAGTAAATTTTTACCAGAGGTCGCCACCATAACAGGGTCTAAAATAATTTTACTCACCCCATACTCTTCAAGTTTTCTCTCTACCATCTCTATAACCTCTGCTGAGTGTAGCATTCCTATTTTTACTGCTCCAAACTCTATATCAGACAATACGGCTTCTAGTTGTGCTTCTATATGTGCTATTGGCATAGGATGGATATCTGTTACACCTTGGGTATTTTGAGCGGTAGAGGCTGTTATAACAGTGGCTGCATACCCACCATTGGCAGAGATACTTTTAATGTCGGCTTGAATCCCTGCCCCACCACCTGAGTCACTCCCTGCTATGCTTAGGACTGCTTTATATTTTTTACGCATTTTTTAAACCAACAAGTAGGCGAACTCTTCAACCCACGCTTCCCAAACTTGTGAAGCCTCTACATTAATTTTATTTTGTTGCATGTCTTTTACCAACATAACCGAAAACTCTTTAGGCAGTGTTAACGAAAACTTTAATGCATTGTCTATTTTCTCTTTTGTGGACTCTTTTTTAATATGAGAAATAATCCCAGCTACAAGTGCAAACAGCACTTGACTCTCATGCTCTGTTTCTACCTCATCACCACTAAGTAGCTTTTCTATGTTAGGTAGACGATTCATAACCTTTCTAAAACTCATAAATGACGTAGCACTCTGCTTTCCTACTGCCCCTGAGATAATCTCTAACAGTAAGCTAGGTTCCATATTTGAAGCCAATACTTTGTTGACATACTCCCATGACCTTGGAGTAGGAAATGATTTCTCATTTTTAGAGGGGTCAAAATCAAAAAGCTTACTCTCATCATAGTGTAAAAATGCAATAATAGAGCTATCTATTCCATTACTATACGCCCACCCTTTCCAGTCCTCAAAACTCACTTCCATGTTTAAATGAACAAAACGGTTTGCAAGAGGTGGTGGCATTCTATAGACCACACCTCTATCACTCTCATGATTTCCAGCAGCTACTATACTCCAACCCTTTGGTAACTCATAATCCCCTACTTTTCTATCAAGTACCAACTGATAAGCCGATGCCTGAACCGATGGTGGGGCTGTGTTAATCTCATCTAAAAAGAGTATCCCTTTTGAGTATGGGTTTTTAGGTAAAAAGTTTGGACTTGCCCAAACAGCTTCGTTATTCTCTTGGTCAAAAAAAGGAATCCCTTTTAGGTCAGTAGGGTCAAGCAGTGACAGACGTAAATCTACAAACTCTAAACCTTTATCTGTAGCTATCTGCTTTATAATAGAAGACTTCCCTATTCCTGGGCTTCCCCATACAAAAACTGGAATTTGACTCTCTATTAATTTCTCTAGGCTTTTGCTTAGTTTTACGGCTTTCATTCATACTCTCCAAATCCATATTTTTTCATAATAATCTCCAAAACAGGCTTTTTATATGCCCCTTCATGTCGGAAAACTTCATTCCCTTCAGCATCAAAGAAGAGTTGGACAGGCATAAGTTTTAACTTATATTTATCGCGTAATATTAAACGCTCTTTTTGTCCATCAACTGAATAGATTTGATACTCAGGATGCTCCTCTAAAATCTCCTTAAAAACCTTTGACATTGCCAAACAAGAGTAACAGTGTTTCATACCAAAAGCAATAATCGTAGGCTTTCCATTACCTATTTTGTCTTTAATATCTGCATATTTTTGAACCTCTAAAGTTTTAATATCTATCATCACTTCTCAATCCTACATGTGCAGAGTTAACACTCTTCAAATACGTTTTATTTTTTGTCATCAGCATAATCAGTTCAGAATCCAATGCAAACTGCTCCAAATAGACCAACTCTACCGAACTGTTCAACGCCAAAGCACGATTTAACTCATGACTATTCAACGCACATAGCTCTTTTAAAATTTCAGCATTTGTGTTTGGATTGGTAGCTAAAATTTGTATAACTTCTATATTTTTACTTTTATAAAAGTGTGTTAAAAGTTCAGTCGAAGTATTGGGATTAGAACTAAGAGGAAGCATAAACTCTTCTCCATAGCTTTCATATAGTTTTGTAAGTAACGCACTGTTGACTTCTCTATTAGATGCTAACTTATAATCTAAGAGTTTATTGATACCTATTAAAGAGGGAAGAACCTCTTCTATAAGCGTATTTTCCCCCATAAAAGCTAAAAGTTCATCCGATAAATTTTCTTCTAAAATATAGACTAGTCGTTTAACTGTTAATTTTTGAAATGTTAAAAGTGACTCTATTATTTCATTGTCATTTTTGAGTAGTTCTTTAAAAAGTCTATCATCTAAACTATTGTTTTGAGTAAGCATAAGCTTTGTAACCTCATTAGCCTTTTGAAAAATAAGCTCTTGTGCATCTGTATTTATAGCTTCATTACAGGCTAAAAAACTTTTAATTCTATCATCATTAAAACTTAAAAGGTAACGTATGCTTTCAAGAGAAATGTTTGGATTAAGTGCCACTATTTCACGTAAGTTCTTAGGGCGTAAATCCTCCTTACGGCTTTGCTTTATTTCATGGTTGGGCATAGTAAGCATGGCATCTAAAATATCTGACTCTCTTGCATCACGAGCAATATTAGACAACGTAATAGGAGAGTAAACCATAGCAGGGTCACGAAACCCATCTGGTCTATAAAAACGCTCTACAAAGGTTATGGTTGTATCACGGTTTTCATCATTATCATAAACACCATCACTCCCCCAATCGTACATTTTAAAAAGTTTTAAGTAGACCTCATCAGAAAAGGCTCCATTTTTAAGCAGACGCTTCAAACGCTCTTGGTCATTTGAGAGTTTAAGTGACATCATCAAAGTATTGGGTTTAATATGCGTTGTATAATACTCTTCAAACTGAGCCAAACGCAACTCTGGAACTTTTGCATCATAAAGCGTGTAAGAGGTCTCATCTTCCAATGGTGTCATCATCGTACTTAACACAACTAATGCAACTTCTTGCCCCAAGTATTTATCGGCATAGTTCATACCTTGGGATTCCAAAAAGTTTGTAAGCTCTTCTGGCGTAAAATTAGTGACACGTCCTAAAAAAAGAACCGTACCATTTTGATTTTTATTTATAATCTCTTCTATTTTCATGCTATTGTCCTTAGTAAAGGGATAATAACATAAAAAGAGTAAATATCTCTTATTTAAATAGTATAACTCTCAAATCAAATTATAGTACAATGCTATTACTACAAATTCGGAGACCTTATAATGAAAAGAAGAGACTTTTTAACCACATCAGCCCTTAGCTTAGGAGCCATAGGTTTGAATGGATGCTATAGAGAAGAGAACAAAATATCAGATAAAAATATTAATATCAAAAAAGCTAAAGTTGTCAAACTAAAACTTGCTACCTCATGGCCTGCACATTTTCCTATTATGGGGACAGGTGTTGATAACTTTGCCAAACGTTGTGGAGAACTAAGTGGAGGAACCTTAGAGATAAAAGTTTATCCTAAAAACATCTTAGTCCCTGCACTTCAAGTCTTTGACTCTACCTCTATGGGGCAAATAGATGCTTTTCACTCAGGTGTTTACTACTGGAAAGGGAAAAATTCTGCTTTTTCTATATTTGGAGGAATGCCTTTAGGGTTGACCAGTGAAGAGATGCTAACATGGCTAAAATTTGGTGGAGGACTAGAACTATGGCGAGAGCTCTATGGTAAGTTTAACCTCTACCCTCTTATAGGTGGTACTACTGGTCCACAAATGGGTGGATGGTTTAAAAAACCCATCAACTCACTCGCTGACCTTAAAGGTCTTAAAATGAGAATCCCAGGTTTGGGTGGTGAAGTTATGAAAAAACTAGGAGTAAATCCTGTACTTCTTCCTCCAGGTGAAATCTTTACTTCTCTTGAGAGAGGAACCATAGATGCTACAGAATGGGTAGGTCCTGCACTTGACAGCATGATGGGTTTTGCAAAAGCTGCTGACTACTACTATACAGGTTGGCATGAACCTGGTTCAATTTTAGAGATTACTTTTAACAAAAATCGTTGGGAACAATTAAGCTCTGAGCATCAAGCCATCATTACAGCTGCATCAGAAGAGATGACAGGAAACATGCTTCAAGAATTCCGTTATAAAAATGCAAAAGCACTCCAAGAATTACCTAAAAATGTACAAATAAAAACTTTTCCTAAAGATATGATGGATGCTGCAAAAGTGGCTTTAAAAGAGGTATTAGAGGTGGAATCTAAGAAAAATAATGATTTTAAACGAGCCTTAGAGTCTTATAATAACTTTTCAAGATTAAATAAACAATGGGATGACATTAGTACTAAAAATTTCCTAAATATAAGAGGTTAAATGCTATAATATTTTTTTATATAAAAATAAATATTAACATAATAAAACTGTAGGAGGCTATTTATGAAAAATTTAATTTTATTACTATTAACAAGTTCGGCTATTTATGCTGAAGGGGGAGTTTTTTCTGTGGGAAGTAAAAATGTAGGATTTACACTAGGAACTAATAACAGTTTTGGTAATAACTACACTGTTTTAGGAGCAAATGTAAATTATTTTATTATCGACAACTTATCACTAGGTGCATCGTATCAAGCCTATTTAGGTGGTAATCCAGACATCAATCAAGTAACTGTTCCTGTTACCTATCACTTACCATTAGAAAATACAACATACAGACCTTATTTAGGTGCTTTTTACAATAGAACATTTATGGAAAAACCTTACAATGATTACAATATATATGGAGGACGTGCAGGATTATCTATGCAAACTTCACAAAACTCATTTATGTCATTTGGTTGGGTTCAAGAGTTTTCAAACGATGCTATAGATAATGAAAATAGAGGACATCCTGAGTTTACAGGTGGTTTTTCATTTTAATCAAACCATATAGAAGGAGTTAACCCTCTATATAGTTCTTAAGTTTACGCCCTACTCTTGGGTGCTTAAGCTTTTTAATCGCTGAAGACTCTATCTGTCGTACACGCTCCCTTGTTACAGAAAGTTCCTTACCTATCTCTTCAAGTGTTCTGTCACTCTCATCAGTCAGTAGACCAAAACGCATACGAATAACTGCTTTTTCACGCTCATTTAACTGGTCAAGGACTTCATCTATTTGGTTATTCAAATCATCTTTAAGTACAGCATCCGATGGACTGACTGTCGCTTTATCTTCAATAAAGTCACCAAATCGTCCATCATCCTCATCACCAACTGGTGTCTCAAGACTTACTGGCTCTTTAGTGATTTTAATAACATTTTTAACCTTATCTACCGACAATCCAACCTCTTTAGCAATGGTATCTAAATCAGGCTCTTTTCCTGTCTCTTGAAGACCTTTCCTAATAATTTTATTAATTCTATTAATGGTTTCAATCATATGAATAGGAATTCTAATCGTACGTGCTTGGTCAGCAATGGCTCTTGAAATAGCTTGACGAATCCACCAAGTAGCATACGTAGAAAACTTATACCCTTTTTGATACTCAAACTTGTCAACAGCTTTCATAAGACCGATGTTACCCTCTTGAATAAGGTCAAGGAATGGTAAACCACGGTTTGTATAACGTTTTGCAATAGAGACAACCAATCTAAGGTTAGATTTTGCCATTCTTGTTTTTGCAATTTCTGACCGATGTTTACCACGACGAATTTGTCCTAAAATCTCTTCTAGTTTTTCAGGGTCTAGGTCAAAACTGTCTTTACTCGCTTCACGTGTTTCATAAAGTTTTTTAATCTCAACATAGGTACTTACCATGGTTGTTTCAGGAACAGCATCGGTAATATCTTCTTTATCCATCTCTAAAATATTTTCCAAAATAGCTTTATGATTCTCTTTTAAAGCATCATTAAAAAGTGGTAATTTATACTCAAGTCTTTTTAACTCTTTGTCAAAACCATCATCACTTTTCAATGCTGTCTCCATAGCCTTTACAAGCTCATTAATAAGTTTTGATGTTGGTCCTAAATCAATAAGTGCTTTTTTCTGTTGCTGTTTCTTAAAAGCAACTTTCATATGCTCATGAAGTTTCTTCTCATCATCTGCATCACTTTCTAAAAGAATTTCAAGCTCATCAATACTTTTTAACCACTCTTTTTTAGCTTTATCAAGAGCTTTAAAACTTGTAACAACTTGCTTTACACGTTTATTTGCACCTTTTTCACTGGCGGCTTTCTTCTCTTCAGCTGAAGGTTCTTCAGCATCATCCTTATCATCCGTACTCTCTTTTTCATCTTCAAAACTTTTAAACAACTCTTTAACACGTCGCTCTCTGTTAAGAAGAGGCTCTTTATAATTAAGAATATAGTCTATTAAATAAGGAACCGAACAGATAGCATCTAAAATAATATCTTCACCTGATTCTATCTCTCGACTCAGATAAATTTCTTCTTCTTTTGTAAGTAAAGGAATCTTTCCCATTTCTCGTAAATACATACGCACGGGACTATCAGAACGACTCCATTCTAAAAGCTCTTTCTCTTTTAAAAAGTCAAATCCCTCTTCTTCATTATCTTTAGCACTTTTTTCTCTAGCCAATACTCTTCTTTTTTTCTCAGCAGCTGAGAGAAACTTTGCATATTCAGAAGATGTCGCAAGATTTATTTTTGTATCTTTTGAGAGTTTTAAGATTTTTTTTGATTGTGCAACAGTAGGTTGTTTTTCAAACTCTTTTGCCAAATTTTCATAGGTAATTAAATCACCTTTTTTACAGTTTTTAAAAATTTCGTCTATTTTTTTGTTGATGTCTTTTGCAGCCAAGAGGGAGACTCCTTGTGAAATAATATGGTATTCTCGGGTAGTATTTTTTGTGCATTATACCGAAATAATATTTAAGCTATCTTAAAAAGAAAAAAAAGTAGTATTTTTAGGAGTTTAAATAACTTTTTTACACTACTATATTTTCTTCAAAATTTTCTAATTTTACAACAACATCATTTGCTTGACGCAAAAGTAACATAGAGTCTGAATCTAAACTACAGTAAAGTCCACGTAAAGCTCTGTTTACCATTTCATGTGCAACCATTACTACTGTTTTTTCATCTTTAACAGACTCTAGCCATGACTTAAGTCTATCTGTGACCAACATATAGGATTCACCATTTTCTATTTGATACGACCATTTATTAGCTTCTCTTTCTGCTAAAATTTGAGGATACTTCTCTTGACACTCTACTTTTGTTTTTCCTTCAAATATACCGTAGTTAAATTCGCTAATACGTTCATCAAAAATAACCTCTCTTTTATCAACTCCTAACGTATCACAAATAATATAACAGCTCTCCTTTGCTCGTCCCAAAGGAGAAGAGAAGATTTTAAAAGGTTCATTAACATTAAGAACTTTGGCTATTTTAATGGCATTATCTTTGGCTTGTTCTTTTCCTTTTTGAGTTAAATCTGAATTTAACCGTCCTTGGTAACGCCCCTCGACATTCCACTTGGTTTGACCATGACGAACAAGTATAATTAGTGGAAGAGTTTTCATTACTATCTCCTTTTTGTAAAGTATTCCATTGCATACCAAATAGCAGCAATAATTGCTACCAAAATAGATACTGGCACCCACCAAGGATAACCATCAACAAGCTCCCATAAAGCTCGTATTTTATCTGTTGAATAGTAACTAAAAATCATAATAGACGAAACAAAAACAATAGAAGAAAAGATATTATAAATACCAAATTTCTTAAAATCATAACGTGAAAGTGCCATTGAAATAGGAACTAAAGTTTTTATACCATAAAGGTACTTCTGTATAAAAATAGCCCATACCCCATACTTACGCATAATTAATGTAGACAAAGCCAACTTTCTTTTATGTTTTTCAAAATATGGTTTTATTTCATCTTTTTGGTATTTACCCAAATAAAAAAGAAACATATCACCAATATAGTTAAAGGTAATACCGACTGCTAGTGCAACATAAAGATTCATCACCCCTACAGCTGCTGCCATTCCTGCTGCGATAGTCCAAAGAAAAGAGCCTCCAAATGAGAAAAAAGCCAAAATCATATAGGCAAGAATTTGCCACTCTTTAATAAACTCTAATATATCATCTATACCATCAATATTTTTATTTAACCAATATAAAAGAGCCCCCACAAGAATAAGTGGAATAAATAGGAGTAAATCTTTTGTTTGAAAATCTGAATCGTTCAAAAATAGCCTTTAATTTTTAAAAAGATTATAGTATGATTTCTTTAAAAAATCGTATAGAAGCAAAACCTTTAGCTCCATTTTTTTTACATAGTTCAATATGTTTTTCTGCAACAATCCCACCCAAAGCAATAACAGGAATAAAAAGTATAGAAGTAATCTTTTTAAGCTCTTCCACCCCTTTAGGTTCTCCTTTGTTAGGTGTAGCAAATATGGGACTAAAAGTTACCATATCTGCTCCTAAACTTTGAGCTTCTAATGCTTCATCTATACTATGCGTACTTATTACAACAAAAAGAGCCAAAGCCTTAGCTTTAGCTATATCATTAAACTGTGTAGATTTTAAATGCACACCATCTGCATCTAAACTCTTAGCCAAATTATAATCACTATGAAGTAATAGTTTTTGAAATGTATATTTTCTAGCCTCATCAACAAAACTTTTAGCATCACTTATATAATTATCATTAAGTTTATCTCTATAGACAATAATATCTGCTTTTTGAGAAAAGCGTTCGATATCTCTTTCTAAAGTATTGAAATTTAAAGTTGAGGGGTCAGTGATAGCATAAGCAATCATTTTATGCTTTGGCAACAAGCTCTTCAAGAAGTTGTGTCTGTTTTTTTAACTCATTTAGTTTCTCTTCTCTCATTAAAAAATACTCAATTAGAAGTACCATAAAAAGCCCTGGCATTGCACCCAAAAACGAGCCAACAAATGAATAGAAAAAACCTACATGAATAAAAAGAAAAAAGAGAGTAAATGCACCTAAAAGAGCAAAAGCCCAAGATGCACCTAATAAAATGTTTATAAGTATTGATAAAATCGGTGAAGAGAGTCTCATTTGAACTATGCTGCCTTTTTTACCAATAAATTAATTTTAGACCTAGTGGTCTTCTATAGCTACAGCACCTGCAAGGTATACGTAGATAAGAATCATAAATACAAATGTTTGTAACAGTGCAGAGAATGTTAATAACAAGTATGCTGGTAATGGAGCAAAGAAAGGAACCAACATTAAAAGTACCCATAAGAAAAGGTCATCACCTTTAATGTTACCAAAAAGTCTGAATGACAATGAAATAATTCTTGAAATATGAGAAACAATTTCAATAGGGAACATCAATGGAGCAAGTAGTGGTACTGGACCCATAAAGTGTGCAAAGTATTTCTTAACGCCATTTACTCTAATACCTTCGTAGTTGTAGTAAATAAATACAACCAAAGCCAATGGTAAAGTGACGTTAATATTTGAAGTTGGAGATTCAAAACCTGGAATAATACCAATAAGGTTTGAAATCAACACAAAAAGACCAACGGTTAAAACAAGTGGTAAGTACTTTCTTGCTTTCTCTTCACCAATAGTGTCTTTTCCCATAGAGATAGCACCTTCAATAAATGCTTCCATAAAGTTTTGCGTACCTGTTGGTACAGCTCTCATTGTTGATGACGCATATTTAGCCAATAAAAGAATTAGTCCTGTTGCTAAAAGTAAATGCGCAATAACCATTCCTGTTCCGTGTCCTACAAAGACACCTAAAAAAGTCCATACACCTTCCATATATCCATCCTATGTTAATAAATAATTTGGTCGGATTATAGCTTAGAAAGCCTTAGTTTTTCGTTAT
>JALUMR010000159.1 GCA_027055805.1 Campylobacteraceae bacterium | reverse complement strand
ATAAAAAAGATAAGTCAGACAAAGAGAAACAAAAAGCTGCAGCTCAAATGAAAAAAGAGCCTATTTCAGATAAAGAGTTAAGAAAATATCAAAAGATGCTTGACCAAAGAGGAATCAATACCTTGATGGTACCTTTAGAGACAAAAGGAGATGACAATCATGAACTTAAACCTTGGTAAAACTATATTGGTATGGATTCTATTCCTACCTCTAATATCATGGGCAGGAGTAACTGCCAAACTTAGTAAAAAAATTATCTATAATGGTGACCAAGTACGCTTGATAATAGAAGCAGAGGGAGAAGATATTAAGTTTCCTGACCTTGTAGATATAGCAGGTTATCCTGTGGTTGGAACATCAAATCGTTCGAGTACAACAATTATCAATGGAGATATGAAAAAAACCATCTCTAAAAGTTATATTTTTCAGCCAGATAAAGATGTGGTTATTCCTGTTTATAAAGTAGTGGTAGATGGCGTAGACGAGATGACTCCTCCATTGAAGCTAAGAGTTGCCAAAGCATCAGGAGCCATAGGCATAAAAGATGGTGTACGTTTAGAGATGAGTGTAGACAAAAAAGAGGCGTATGTAGGTGAACCTATTACGTTAAACCTAACATTTAAGAGTTTACCCAATGCTCATTATGACAAAATAGAACTCTCTGAACCCGAACTAAAAAAGTTTTGGACTAAAAAAGTTAACGGTTTAAAGCAGGGTGTAGATGGTGACTATACAACACAAACCTATCAATATGTGCTATTTCCTCAAGAAGATGGAAACTTTACTCTAAAACCACCTTTTGTACGCTTAGGTACACGAGTAGCAGGAAGGAGTGCTTTCTCTGACCCATTTTTTGGAAATATAATGGAAAGAATGAACTGGAAAAAACTTTTTGCCAATGAAGTAAAACTCCATATTAAACCACTACCCAATAACCTAGAGGTTTATGGTGACTTTAGAATATCAGCCAGTGTAGACAAGCAAGAGGTAAAAGCCAACAAACCAGTGAACTTAACCATTGATGTTATGGGGCAAGGAAATATAGAAGATATTCAAAAGTTTAAGATTGATATTCCTAATGCTGTGGTCTATAGTGATGAGTTAAAGGTCTCTAACTCTGGTATTACCAAAGGGGTAGTCACTCAAAAGGTAGCCATAGTGGCTGACAGAGACTTTACGATACCTCCTATAAGTTTTAGCTATTTTGATGCAAAAACAAAAAAGCCTAAAACCATAAAAACAGAAGCTATAAAAGTTAAAGTGACTGGCTCGACTACGAAGAGTGCTGTACCCAATAAGATAGAGCAAAAAGTAGAGCCAAAAAGTGTAGAACCTGTAGAGACTAACGTTAATAAAGTAGAAAAGAACACTACGGTAATAGCAAAGAGTCAACCTGTAGATAAAATGCTTTGGTATATTTTAGGGCTTGTGTCAGGAGTTGCACTTACTTTGTTGGGTTGGTTGATGCTGAAAAAAGTAAAAGGACGTAAAAAAAGAGAAACCCCTATGGTCAAAAAGATTAAAAAAGCAAAAACAGACAAAGCACTGTTTGAGTTGCTCTTGCCTTATCGAGATGAAGATATTGCTATAAAAGAAGCACTTCTTAAGTTAGAAAAAAATATCTATGCTTCAGGGAGTGAGACCATAGATAGAGATGAGATTTTAGAGTTTTTTGAGGAGATTTAATTCTTAGAAAATATTACAATGTAGTGATTAGAGTTGTTTTTTGATAGTTTATTAGTACTATTTTAGTTATAATTCGCATTAAAAAATCTTTAAATATTTAGGAAAAGTATGGCATGGCGTATTAAAGAGACTAAAGAGGGTGAAGAGCTTCTGAATTTTGCTTATATACAAAGAGATAAGATAGTCAGAGGAGTTGACCCTAAAGTATTGGGAGGGCAGTTTGCTGTTGAAAATCCTAAAGAAAAGACAATAGAACTTAGCAATGATGAGATACGATATTTAGAAGAGGTTAATGCGTACATTAAAAGACTCAATGCTTATGGAATTAAAAAGTCAAATGAGATTAAAAAGGAGATAAATACTCTTATTGATAAGGTTTCCAAAGAGAGTAACAGCTTTGTTAAACTAGAGCGTTTTTTTAAAGAGAAAGCAGGAGTTATTCATGATGCTTTTATTCATGAAGAGGAGACAAAACAGGAAGCAAGGGTTAACTTACGAAAGGAGTTAGATAGATTTCGCCAAGAGAATAATATAACAAAAAGAGAGGCATCCTACCCTAAGAGTTACATTTTACACTTTGCTTGGATTTTTGTTTTTATTTTTTTAGAGGCATTAGTAAATGCCTATTTTTTTGGTCAAGCCTCTAGTTTAGGGTTGCTTGGTGGGGTCTTTATTGGGTTTATTACTTCCTTTTTCAATGTTATTCTCTCTACCATTGCAGGATTTGTTTTACGCTATAAGAACCATGTTGTTCAAAAGACAAGGCGTATAGGCTTGGCTATCTTTACTGTTTTGTTACTATTGATTTTCTTTATACATCTATTTATTGCCCACTATCGAGAGCTTTTACAAACCAATCCAGATGTGGAGATAGGAGCAGTACTTAATCCGATGATTCATAGTCCCTTTACCTTGCACGATATGGAGTCACTTATCTTGGTCTCTATTGGTGTATTGGTGACACTTTTTAGTATTATAAAAGGGATGAAAATGGATGATAAATACCCAGGGTACGGTATTGTCTATCGTCAATGGAAAGCCAGTGATAACGAGTTTTTAGATGCTAAAAAACAACTAAGAAGATTGATGCGAGAACTCTATAGTGTAACCATACGTAAATCAGACACTCTGATGGAAAATTTAGAGAGTTCAAAAGATAAGCTTGAAGCTTTAGCTTTAGATTTAGACTCTTTTATTACTATTTATAAGCTCTATTATCATAAAGCTTTTCAAACAGGACGAGAGATTTTAGTCGATTATCGTTTAGGAGTAGAGTCTGTTTATGGGGAAGATGACTCTTTTAACTATAAAAAGATATTGGATGATAGATTAAACACGCTCAATATTAACATGCTTTTAAATACGAAATTGTTAATAGAGAGAGAGTTAAAGAGTATTAATGAACAGATAGATAATTTCTATGAGAATCAAGAGCAATTTGAACAGAAATTAGAAGAGATGAAAGAGCGATATTTAGAGAATGAATATATTGAGAAAGTACTTCAACAAATTAAGAGAAATAGGGAGATAACGTTATGAGTAGAGATGATATAAAGGGTATATTGATTATTGTGATATTGGTTCTTTTGGGGGCTTTAGGGTTTCTTCTTGCCTATAAGTTAACGCCAAACTCTTATGATGTAGATGCTAAAACAATGTGTCTTAAAAATAAGCCAAGTCCACTTAAAAGAGTAGTTCTCATTGATAAAAGTGACCGATGGGCTAGTGCTAATGTAGAGAGAATGGAGGAGTGGTTATCTCATATTGGAGAGAATATTCCTATGAATAGTCGCCTAAATATTTTGTCACTCTCGGGGAGCAAAGGTAAAGAGACAAGGGTTAAAAAAATCTTTGACAAGTGTAGTCCAGGTAGTGAAGCTGATTGTAATGCACTTTATGAAAATTGCCGTGATATTCGAAAGAAGTTTGTTGTGGCTTTTGAGGAGCCTCTTTTTGATATTACCACCCTTTTAAGTAAATCAGGCACAGCTCAGAAATCTCCTCTTTTTGAGACCATAACTACTATTTTTGATGATATTAAGAGTCAAAAAGCTGAAATACACATAGTAAGTGACTTTATGGAAAACGGACATAAATTTAGTTTTTACAAAGGAAAACTCCCCTCAGTAAAAGAGTTAATCAAAGAGTATCCTCTACCAACCAAAGCAAGAGTTACTGTCTATATGCATGTCATAGAGAGACGACGACATAAGATGGAATTGATTGATGCTGTTAAAAATCTATGGCGTGATTATTTTATGCAACAAGGAATACGTGTTAAAGAGGTAAAACGTTTCTTTATTTCAGATTAGTGCTATCTATAGTACCCTTACGTCTATCATGCACCAAGAGCATAAAAAATGCTCCAAGTGTCATGATGGACTCAAATAAGAAAAGATACTCTCCATAAATATACCCTGCTATAAATGCTCCAATAGAGCCACCCAAACCAAATGAGATTCCTAAGAAAAATTGTTGAGCCAAACGTTTTTGGCTGTAGAGTGAAAAAACATAGGTAATGGCTGTTGTATGGTAGAGGGCAAAGCTCACAGCATGGAGAGACTGACTTAAAAAAGTTACCTCTATGGAGCTTGGGAAAAAGTAGAGTAGAAGCCATCGAAATGCTGTTATAAGCGTAGCAATTTTTAAAATGCTCAACAGATTTCTTTGGAGTAGGGGTCCTTGAAAATAGAGCATAACTATTTCACAAATTACCCCAAAGGTCCAGAGGTAGCTAATGATTTGAGGACTTAAACCTTGAGCTTCTTCATAGATGGTGAAGAAGGTGTAAAAACCACCAAAGGCTACCTGCATAAGAAAAATACTTGCCCAAAATGCCCAGTACTTTTGTAAAGAAAATTCACTATCTTTTTCTTGATTATTACTCTCTTTATGCTGGTCGTATTGCAGTACAAAGTAGCCAAATAGCAGAGTAAGTGAAGCTGTGACAATGAGGAAATAGATAGTCTTTATGGGGGAAGACTCTAATGCTCCTAATAGAAGCGAGATGACAATAAAACCTATAGACCCCCAAAGGCGAATTTTCCCGTAGATTTTTTTAGAGAGTCGTTGTAATGATATGGTTTCCACAAAGGGAAGGGTGATTCCCATGGAAGCTCCAAATAGCAAGTTGGCTATAAAGTGGCTAGAGAAGCTATGAACCGTTTCTATGAAAAGTATAGAGCTTAAAAGTGTGCTAATAAGTGCTATGGTGTATACTCTATGGGTGAGTTTGATGTAGTATTTAAATAAAAATGGCAGTAAAAAACGCATAAAGGGTGCAGCAGCGTAAATAATTCCAATCTCTACGGCATCATAACCAAAGCCTGTGAGGGCTTTGGGCATGTACATAACATAGACACCCACCAAAGAGAAGTAGGCAAAATAGAAGAGTGATAAAATAATATGCATAGAGTTCTAATTTTTTGAGCTAAAAGGGATAACACAAGTGTTACTAAGCAAGTCATGTAGTCCACGATGGTCTTTTCTAAAAAACATCATAACCCATCCAAAAAAAGTTAAAACACTTAAAATCAGTGCAAAATTTCTAAAGATAATAGAGAAGAATGATGGTTTGTCAAGGGTGTTGACATCTATAACTTTTAAACTTTGAGAACGCAAACCAGGGGTTTTTCCTTCATCTTTGTACATAAAAATGGTTACTACTATAAAGAAAGGTATAAGGGCATAAGACCAAGCCAACAGTTTATGCTCACCTGCATTTTGTAAACTACCAAAAACAACATAGATAACAAAATAGAAAAGAGGCATAAAGAGCATAAATATATCGGTTAAAAATGCTTTTGCTTTAACTGCTTTTCCTGCAAATGGAATGGTAGGCTTTTTTACTTTATTAGGTTTCTCTTTCTGGGGCGTAGTTTTATTCTTCTTTGTATCACGAAAACGTTGTTTTGCCATATCAATCCTTTTTTAAAAGAAAATTGTACCTAAAAAGTTTGTAGGGTCGGGTTTAACCGACCTATTATGAAAGAGCTTTTTAGGTTGCACCCAAGTTCATAGAGAAAATAGGTAGTAGCATCGCAGCAACAATAACCCCAACAATCAAACCGATAAATAACATCATAAATGGTTCCAAGAGGCTCAGTAGAAGTTTTAGTTTATCATCATTCTCTTCTTGATAAAGTTCAGCAATGTTACTTAAAATACTGGCAACCTCACTTGACTCTTCACCAAGAGCAAGAGCTTGCATAAAGTTCCGTTTTGGAAGAACTCCTTTTCCTCTTTGGAGTGAATGAGAAAGTTTGTTTCCCTCTATTACTCTTTCAGCAGCTGTCTCAAAACTCTCTCTAAATGCAGTGTTAGAAAAGGTGGTGGTTGCCAATTTAACAGCGTGGGCATAGGAGACACCAGAGTTAAGCATAAGCCCTAAAATATAAGAGAATCGACCTAACTCATGGTTTTGTATAAGCTCACCAATGACAGGAAGTTTTAGAACAAACCCATCGTAAGCTTTTTTGAAACCATAGCTGTACTTGTAAGCAGATTTGAAGCCTATAATAATAGCTAAAAAACCTACAATAAGTACAATATAGTTGGCAGATAAAAAGTCGGAAACACCCAATACAAATTGAGTAATCTCTGGTAGCTCTTGACCTGTGTCTTTAAAAATCCCTGTAATTTTAGGAACAACAAAGGCGATGAGGAAACCTGTCATACCAATAGCAACAAGGAAAATAAAGAGAGGGTATGCCATGGCATTACCTACTTGTTTTTTTACTTTTGCTTGGCTAGAGAAAAATGTACCCATATTGATAAGTACTGAGACCATTTTACCACTCTGTCCTGCGACGTTAATACTTTGTAAAAAGAAGTCAGGCATACCATAGACAGACTGAGAACTTAGTGCATGATAGAGTGATTTACCCTCTTCAATCATGGTTCTAAGCGATGCCAAAAATGAAGCATACTTTTTCTCTTTTTTATGTTGACCTTCTATAAGTTTAATGGCAGTAAGAACAGCCATCCCAGAGTTTAAGTAAGAAGATAGCTCTTTGGCAAATGAACTAAGCAGTGGACCGGGCATCTCTCTTTTGGCAAAGTTTTTTACATTTATTTGAGAAGTTTCGTTAATGCTTTGGTAGAAAATACCTTGCATTTTTAGTTTCTGTTTTGCCTCATCAATAGTAGAAGCCTCTATGCTCCCTTTTGCACTTTTACCTTGTTTGGTGATACCTTTATATTTATATAGCATATTATTTTAAACCTTATTTTCGAGTACCATGATTATATCATGCTAATACAATAATAGATATTAAATGTTTTTTAACTTTTAGAGTTAAAATAGATTTATTTTAATTTTTTGGCACTAATAATTAAAAAGTATTACAATTTGACATATTT
>JALUMR010000158.1 GCA_027055805.1 Campylobacteraceae bacterium | reverse complement strand
TCATCATTTATCCTTTATGCTACTACTACTTTTCTAAACATACCAGCCATATGGTAAAGCAGGTGACAATGGTACGCCCATTCACCTTTGGCATCAACGGTAACCTGCATACTAATCTTAGAACCTGGTTGAACAATAACGGTATGTTTTCTTACCAATTGATTCTCTCCAGTTTCTAAATCACTCCACATACCATGTAGGTGCATGGGGTGGTTCATCATGGTATCGTTTATGTAGGTAATACGCAGACGCTCACCGTAGTGAAACTGTAGTGGTTTGGCATCGGCATATTTGATTCCATTTATTGACCACATGTAACGCTCCATATTTCCTGTAAGCCGTAAAATTATCTCTCTATCAGGGTACGTAGTATCTACCACACCTTCTAAACTTTTTAAATCGGCATAGGTTAAAACTTTTCGTCCATTATTTCTAAGTCCTACTCCTGGGTCACTCAAACGGTATTGAGGATCCATTGCTCTCATAGTCGTTTGTACACCCCGTGCTTCTTCTAATGGCGTTATGGGAATTTTCTTTTTCATTGGCATCTTTTTAGACATCGTTTTATCTGATTTCATATCCATTGTTTCATCTTTATCCATCTTCATGCTTCCCATGTTCATTCCCATATCGGCATGACTCAAAATAGGCAGTGCATCCATAGTAGGAGCAGTGGCTAAGTTTTGAGTATTGGTGGTTAACGACCCCAAGGCATAACCTGAACGGTCAAGACTTTGTGCAAAAATAGCATAGGCTTCACTTCCTTTTGGTTCGACTATTACATCATAGGTTTCGGCAACACCGATTCTAAACTCATCTACGCTTACGGGTTCTACATTGTTTCCATCGGCTGATACAATAGTCATTTTTAGATTTGGTATTCTCACATCAAAAAATGTCATAGCAGAAGAGTTAATAAACCGTAAACGAATCTTCTCACCTCTATTAAACAGAGCTTTAAATTGTGTGGCAGGATTGTTTCCATTCATTAAATACGTATAGGTATACCCTGTGACATCAGACAAATCTCGGTCGGTCATACGCATCTCATTCCACATTTTTCTACTCTTAAAGGCATTTGCAAGTCCATTCTCTTTTACTTCAGAGAAAAAATCTCCAACCGTTCTTTGCTTAAAATTATAGTAATCACCCATCACCTTTAGTTTTCGATAAATACTCTCAGGATTCTCATCTGACCAATCAGAAAGAGAGACCACATAGTCACGGTCAAATTCATAGGGTTCTTTCTCTTTAGGGTGAATAACAATTGCTCCATAAACTCCTGTCTGTTCTTGAAACCCTGAATGCGAATGGTACCAATAGGTTCCACTTTGTCGTAATGTTATGGTGTAAGTAAAAGTCTCTTTGGGTTTAATCCCCTCAAAACTGATGCCTGGAACACCATCCATGGCAGGAGGTAAAATGAGTCCATGCCAGTGGATAGAACTGTCTACTTCTAAGTCATTGTAAACTTTTATAGTGACAGTATCACCCTCTCTAAAGTGTAAAGTTGGTCCTGAGATTTGACCATTGACTGTGGTTGCAATAGCAGGGCTACCCGTTAAATTTACAGCTGTTTTACCAATGACCAATGAAAACTCTGTACCATGTAAATCATGGCTACTATCTATAGTTGGTTTTGGCTCTTTTGCATCCAAAGGTAGTGTTGCTAAAAGCGATGTTACTACAACACCTTTAACAAATGTTCGTCTATCTATTTTTGAATTATTTATTGACATTTTATGCTCCTATATTTTATTATCTAAGAACAGTATAGTCCTATCTTTGTGCAAAGTCTGTGTAGCAAAAGCCAAAATAAGATATGATAAGAAAAAATTAAAGGAGCTTTTAATGTCTCTTAAAATATTGTCTCTTATTGCAATCCTCTTTGCTTCACTCCATGCTAGTACTTGTGAAACCCCTGCTGTAGCTGATGACAACTTGAGTAAAAAGTTTCGTTATGGCTGTTTTTGTGGCGAGAATTACCCTGACATTAAACATCCATCAAAAAAAAGTTATCGTGAACTCAATACCACTGCACGTCAAGAACTCATAGAGCAATACCAAAGTATAGATGCTTATGATAGTATTGATGAGGCATGTAAAGTTCATGACATCTGTTTTATAAAGCATGGTAAACAAGCCAAGGTTTGTAACGACAGTATAGTAAAGAGTTTAACAGATATTAAAGATAAATTTTCAAAAGAGGCTGATGACAACGTGACCAATGCCCAATGTCGAGACCTCGCCTTTGATATTGGTTCAGTTTTTCATACCATCTTCTCACCTGCTGATGATGAAGATACCATTTTTGACTTTGGTATGCTTATGTTCAATGGAGCCATTACAGCCACCAATAAGGTAGGACAAGAAGCTGCTGATACATTGAGCGATAATGCTCCTCGTTACCCAGCAAAAGGGGTAAAGTGTTTACTAGAAAATTTAGGAAAAATTAAAGAAGAGAAAACCCCTACTCCTCAAAAGGTCATCGTTAAAACAATAGGTGATAAAAACTATAAAGATAAAACAAAAGTAGAACCCTCATTCACTTTAGATGTGAGTGAGATTTCTATACCATAAGCCTCACAGACTTTATGAACAATATTCAACCCCAAACCAAAACCACCTACTTGGTTGGTGGCTCGGTAGAAACGCTCATAAATCTCTTTTTGATGCTCTTTTGCTATGCCTATACCTGTGTCTTTTATGGTGATGCTATTTTTTTCTAAAGTTATATCTATAGAACCACCAACGGTGTTGTATTTTATCGCATTGGAGATGAGGTTATGAATGAGCCTTACAAAACTCTCTTTGTCTATTTTAAAGTAAATATCCTCTCTATCATCAACGCTTAAGTTAATCTTTTTCTTCTCTGCTAAGAGGCTTAAATAGGTCAACTCCTCTTTCATAATAGCATTTAAAAAAAGCTTCTCTTCTACCTTTGGTTGGACACGCTCATCATCGAGCATTAGGTAGGTCAAATCTTTATGAATGGCTGACAAACGCGTAGCCGATAGGCGAATACGCTCTAAGTTTTTAGGGCTTTCAACTTTAGGAGCATTAACAGAGAGCATCAGAGCCGTTATGGGCGTGTTAAGCTCATGGGTACTGTCTTTTATAAAGTTATCCAGCTGAACCCGTTTTTGTTGAATGGGTTTAATGAAAAGTTTTGCTAAAAAGTAACCTATAATTGCAAGAAAAACATAGATAAAAAAGAGTGCTAAAAGTATTTTAAACTGTAAGTTTTTAACAAATGTAGCTACTCCATTTTTTTCTATTACGATGCTTGTTACCCCCAAATGTCCAAAACTGCTTTTGTCTACCAAAATCAACTTGTTGCCTTTTTGGTAAAGCTGTTTTGAAAAGTCTATAACCTCATCTATATTAGATACAATCGCTCGGTTTTCATCATCATAAAATCCTATTTTATCTGAAAAATGCTTGACCACCCAATCTAAAGAGAACTTACTTTTAGTCATGTGGGCATGGATGATTTTAGAAGAGAGTCTACTTGCCTCTATCTGCATCTGCGTACGACTCTGCTCATAAAAGTATTGTGACTCTTTCTCATAAAAAAGGTAGGCGATAACAGCAAAGAGAATAAAAGAAGAAGCCAAGTATAGAGCAAGAAACTGATAGAGTGTTCGCTTCTCCTCTTTAATTAAATACATACCCTACCCCTCTTATGGTTGTTATCATCTCTTCACCCAAAAGACGACGTAGATTTTTAATGTAGGTTCTAATGGTTGCCGAGGTAGGAGCTGTATCGTAAGACCAAACATTTACCATTAGCTCATCGGTAGAGATAACCTTGGTACGATTATGCAAAAAGTAGGCTAAAAAGTCACCCTCTTTTTTAGAAAGTGTCTCCTCTTTACCATCAAAAGAGAGAACATAACGAGCAAAATCATAAGAGATATTTTCATTAATTGGGAAAATCATCTCATCGTCTATCTTAAAATGCCGTTTGATGTTGTCTATACGGGCTTTTAACTCGACCATCTCAAAAGGCTTTTTTAGGTAGTCATTTGCCCCCAATTCAAACCCTTCTAATACATCTTTAGAGGTATTCATGGAAGTTATAAAAATAGCAGGAGTCTCATTACCCGAGTCTCGCAAACTCTTTAAAAGCTCAAACCCATTAAGTAAAGGAACATTCACATCTAAAAGAAGCAGGTCAAATTTCTCTTCAAAAAGTAGGTTTTCTGCTTCTATTCCATTGTAGATAGGTGTTACATTGTATTTGTAGTACTCAAGATGTTCTACAATAACTTCAGATAGTATTAGGTCGTCTTCTAGGAGTAGTATTTTCATAAGCTAATAATAGGTGTTTTAAACAATAAAGTCAAGTAACTGAGTTAGTACTTAATTGGAGTTCTGATATAATCATTTTCATGAAAATATTCAAAATTCTCTTAGTTTTTATTATATTATTACTTTTACCAATACTCTATATCGCTTTAGATAGCAACAACCATAAAAAGGTCATAACTATTGGAGTGGGTTCTAAAGTAGAAGCATACAGTACCTATGCAGCCTCTTATGCCAAAGAGTTAAAAAAGTATGGTATTGCACTAAAAGCAGTAAAAACTAAAGGTTCTATTGATGCCCAAAATCAACTTTTAGAAGGTAAACTTGATTTTGCATTTGTTCAAGGAGGCACTGAAAATAGTAAAGTTCTAGCCTTGGCAAATATTATGCTCGAACCCATTTGGATATTTTATAAAGGCGATACACTTAATAATCTAAAAGATTTAAAAGGGAAACGAATTGCTATTTGCGAAAAAGGTAGTGGTATATTACCTGTTACATTAGAACTTCTAAATCTGGTAGGTATTCATGGATTTAACAGTCAGTTTTACCATCTTCCTAGTCAAAAAGCTTATGAATATATACGTGACAACAAAATTGATGCTATGTTTTATATCTCTTCAGCAGATTCACCACTGCTTTCAGACCTTATAGATACAAAAGATATTAAACTGATGAATTTTTCTGACTCTAGTGCTTATAGACAATTTTTCATACATAGAGATAAATATTTTGAAATTGTTCATATCTATAAACATGCTTATGATATTAAAAAACAGATACCTCAAGAAGATTATAAACTATTGGCTAAAAATACGCTGTTGGCAACCAACAACAATACCTCTGACAAAATGGTAAGGCTTATGATGAAAGTAGCCTATAAAATTCATCATAAAGCTGGAGTTTTTCATAATGAAAATGACTTTCCCAATGCTTCTATGTTGAAGATAAAACAACATCCAGCTTCAAAATTTTATTTTTCAAATCCTAGTAACAACTACTATGAAGAAAACTTTAACTTTTGGATAGCCCAAAGTTTAACAAAACTTCAAAACTATATCTATAAATTTATTATTCCTTTCATTGTTCTTTTTGCTTTCTTTATAGAAGTGATTATTCCTACTTTTCATCTTTATAGTCAGCGAAAAATAAATAGATGGTATAAAATGGTGAACAAGATAGATACACAAATTATTACATTAGACTTATTTGAAGCAAAACAAAAACGGGAAACTTTAAAAAAGATATTAACAGAGATACGAGCTACAGACGATATACCCTCAGCACATATGGCTGATTTTTATAGCTTACAAAATCAAATAGTCAATATTATAAATGCACTTGATAAACAGATTAAAACTTTACATAAGAGTCATACCAATTTTTAACTATAATTTTTTTAAAAGTAAATATGTTATAATTTAATATATTTTATTAAAAAAGGTTCATTATGTCAAAAGATAGTTATACGGGAGACCATGTTGTCGATGAAATTGTAGAGCATATTGCACTAGAAAAAGCAGGAGTACTACATGAGCATATCACAGCTAGGAAAACAAAACCTAAGAAAAAAAGTAGTGGTTTTTTGTTTAATCTTTTTATGTATATGGTTGTGGGGGTAGAGCTTTGGTTAATTTATATTGAGATTATGAAACGCTTATAGCTATTAGCATTCCCAATTTAAGATTGGGAACAAAGTCATTAACTACTAAAGAGCCTTAATAGCTTCAATAGTCGCTTCAAGCGAAGCCATATCACTTACATTAAAATGCGGTTTTTTTGTCGCTTTTTTGTTTAGACCTTTGAGTACATTTCCATGACCAAACTCTATGTAGCAGTCTACTTTGTCGTCTACATTTGCCATAGAGTGTTTATACTTAACTGGAAGAACAAGTTGTTGTGGTAACAACTCTAGTGCTTCTGCTTTGCTCTCATAAGGCTCTGCTGTTACATTTGAAATCACTGGAGCTATAAACTCATCTTTTATCATCTCATTTAGTTTTGCTGAGAGTGGCTCAACTGCACTCTCTAGTAGTGGACAGTGAGAAGCTACTGACATATCAAGAAGCATGGCTCTTTTTGCTTTTGCCTCTTTTAAGATAGGAGCTAAAACTTCTAAATCTTTTTTGATACCTGCTATAACTATCTGACCGTCAGAGTTGTAGTTAACTGCCCATACTTTCAGACCTGCTTCACGTTGTTCTTCACAGATTTGTTCTACTATCTCATCTGAAAGACCAAGAGAAACCATCATACCTACGGCTTGATTGGAACAAGCTTCTGCCATAAGTTTACCACGAAGGTTTACTAACTCAACAGCATCAGTAGCATCTAAAGCACCAGATGCTACTAAAGCAGAAAATTCTCCCAAAGAGTGACCCATGGTAAGTGTTGGTTTAATATCTACAGCATCGGTAAAAAGCTTATGAGCAATGGTTGCTACGAGTAAGATGGCTGGTTGAGTAAATTCTGTTTCTCCTAAGTTATCGTTCTCTTCAAAAAGAAGTTTTTCAAACTCTATACCTGTACGCTCTGAAGCATCTGCTACCATCTGCTTTGCAACATCTGAGTTTTCAAAAAAATCTTTACCCATTCCCATTTTTTGAGAACCTTGACCTGCAAATAAAAATGCACATTTAACTGACATCGTAAAACCCTTGTTTTTAAATTTTTTGTTTTTATTTTTTGTGTATTTTACCCAAAGAGTGGTTATGCCATAATGAATAGTGCATATTTGGCATCGGCAGCA
>JALUMR010000157.1 GCA_027055805.1 Campylobacteraceae bacterium | reverse complement strand
GTAAACACGCCGATTCCGAAAAATAAGTATCGCATATACGGAATCGACGGCTTTAGCCTCGCCTATTGTTTGACACGACTAAAGTCTGCGTTTCCTAAAAAAGTGTAAACTACTTATGAAACATGCCAATGTAAATCTAAATAAGATTATTAATTAGTACTATAATATTAGCAACCATGCTTCATGCCACAGAGACCGATATGACAACAGGGCTAGTAATGAGTAAAATCTATCATCTCCTAAGTAAAAAATTTAAATCTAGGAGATGAAAAAACTCTTTTAAATCTCCAAAAACTCCACCCCATTTTTAGAACCAATCAAGAGAAAGCTTTTAAGTTTAGGAATGCTTTTGACTTTATCCAACTCTAAATAGCCTTTAACTTGTTTAATTCCCTCTTTTTTTATACTCTCATAACTCTCTTTCTCTTTTTTCCACTTTAACTCAAAAAGATAGTTGTTTGGCACTTTTTCATCTCGACCAATGAGTAAAATATCGGGATATTTATTGTTCAATTCAGGTTGAGAGTCGATAAAATAAAAATCTGCAAAACTCAAAAGTGCTAAAGTAATAACGTGAAAATGTTTCTCGGTAAATCCATAATGGTCACGGTTAGAGAGGGTTTTGATTGAGGTGTTGAGTTGCTCTTTAAATGGTTCTAAGTTCCCTCTTGCCAAATCAATAAGGGGTCTTCTATTATCAAAAGAGATAGCTAGATTATTTCTCTGTTGAAGCTCTACGGCAAAATAGTTAAAGTAGAGCATTTTAATCACATAATTGGGAATACAAAACTCTAACACCTCTCCAAAATCTTCATTTTGAATGGTAATAAACCCCATAGAGTAGAGAAGTGTAATAAAATCATCCTCTTTAAAAGATTGGTTTAAATCGTATCTATCTTTTAACATTCCCGTTATGCTACCATGCTCTATAAGCTCTTCTAAGATTCTATAATTTCTTTCGCTATCGCCAATATTAAAGAGTTTCATAATGGCTTTGTAATCACTTGCTACATTACTGTCTAGCATCTTTTTAGGCATGGTACATTGGTCAAAATTATATTCGCTAATAAAGTAGTTTACCAAGGTAGCATTATAGATTCTATCTTTGGCTTCTTCATTAAAAAGATAACCGTTATACCAAGTTTTAACCTTTCCTAAAAGATTTTTTTTGTCTATATTTGGACATTGTTTAAACACACTCTCTCCTAAAGAGTAGTTAACCTCTTCTACTGTAAAACCAGCTAAAGCATTAAACTCTTTTTTGTAAGTAATGTGTTTTACAATATTAAACCCACTACTTAGACTATCAAGCGTAATAGGCGTAACGCCTGTAATAAACATCTTTTGAACCACACCACTTTGGGTTGCCCCTTTTATTACTTCATAAAAGCTTCGTACAAAGCCACCTTTTCCTACTATATCCAAAAAATCTTTCATGCTATAGGCTAAAATAGCATTTGCAAATTGGTCGTATTCGTCTATGAGGAGATAGATTCTATCATTTTCGACTACTTCAAAAAAGTATTTAATTAACCCTAAAGGACTCTCTATTGTGTCTAATTTATCAAGATATTTATGGTAGTTATAGGCTTTAAAGTAGCGTGTTATACTCATATTAATATTATCTCTAAAGCCCCTATATATCTCTTTTACTCCTCCATCAATATTAATACCACTAAACTCAAAAAACAGAATACGAAAGCTACTCTTTAGAGGGGTTGGATTCGCCCCAATATAGGTATCATTAAAAATAGCATCAAACTCATCAGCAAAATTTTCATCATAATAGTACTGCAAAGTAGAGAGAAAAAGAGACTTTCCAAAACGTCTTGGGCGTAAAAAAATAACAAAATCATCATTGAGCTTTTCTAGCTTTTCTATATAGTCTGTTTTATCAATATATAGATAGTCATTATTTATTTTTACTTTTCTAAAATTACTGTTACCATAGATTATCTTTTTCATTGTTGTTCTTTTTTGGTTTGATTATAGCACATTTACTCAAAATAACCTCAAATCTTGTAGGTTCGATTTCATCGAACAAAAAATCAAAGCCCATAAAATAGTCTGTTCGATAAAATCGAACCTACGAATTTTGAACATTAATTCCTTATTTCATTCACATTGACCAATAGGCAGGGATAGACATTCAAAAAGGTGTTTTAGGAACATATACAGAGTCTCGAAATAACCTCCCCACCAATTGGTAGGGATACACCGTGTTTCTCGGTGTTTGCGAGATAGGCTCTCTAAAAAAATAGTAAAACAGTAAATTTTTATAGAGCCTTAAAGCGTGTTTTTGTGGGAAATGAACCAAAAAATGCGTGAAAATGCCAAAAAAGTTCGCAAACCTACACTCATTTTCGTGTCGATTTGTAGTAAATTATAGCTAAATTTCTATGAGAAGCCCATGAAATAGTGGTTTCAAATTTTTAAAAAGTTCGCAAACCTATGCTATGAAAAATAAGTAACCATAGGTTTCCTATTTTTAAGTGAAGATTAAGTTTCAGAACCCCCATAAAATAGGCATTTGAAACTTAAAGTTTTCTAAAAGTTCGCAAACCTCTTTAAAATCAGAAAAAAAATGAGGTTTGCGAACTTTTTGAACCTATAAGATAAAATTATAAGTCCGAAAAATAAGGTTTTCGTGTTTTTGAAAAGTTCGCAAATCGTTTTGAGAGCAAAATTTTAATGTTCGATGAAATCGAACCTACGAAATCCCATATTTATTAAATGTCTTTATATCTCCTTTTGAAAGCTTCTTTTGCATATTTTTAAACTTTTTAATTATCTCTTTTTCTTCACTTGTTGGCTTTGTTTTTTTACCAAAAGAGTCTTTTAAAAGCTTAAATCCATCAGCTAAGGTTTTACAATCAAGTAGAGCATTTAAGCCATCTTGTTTTTTTTGAGCTTTTGCCTCTTCTGCCTCTTTTTTCTCTTGCTCTTTTTTCTCTTTATCTTTTTGAATTTGAAGCTCTTTAGCTTTTTCTTCCTCTTCTCTCTCTTCCTCTGTCTGCTCTTTTTTAAAGTTTGTAAACTTTCCATAACCTACATTGGTTTTAGCACCTAAACCTAAGTCACTTAAAATATTTTTAAAAAGTTCTACCTTTTTACTTTTACTAATTAGCCCTGAACTAAGTTCAAAATCAAACCTAAAAGTAACATTAGGCAAAACTTTTATAAACCTAAGAGGAGTAGGATTTTTAAGTGGGTCTTTTCCATGAGGAGCTAAAAAGTCATCTCCTAAAATCTTACCACTACTTATGACCACAGCATCAAAAAAGACATCTGCATTGTCAAATATCTCTTTTTCTAATGTTTCTATATCTACCTCATTACCTACACACTCTTTTATATACTCTGTATGTTTAAAAGCACTTCTTAGCACCCCTTTTATGCTACTTCCTTGAATAGTTGGTAGCCCACTTGTATAATCAAAATGAAAACCTAAAATAGCTTGACCCTCTATGCTAGGTAACTCATGAGCATTTCCACTTCCTAAAAGCAAACCTGGGTAGGTGGTGGTGGCTTTAAAGTGTGTGTTTCCTAACATTTTATCTTCTACTATGGTTACAGATTGGTTTATGATATTTTCAACTTTATCTTTAATCAGCTCACTATTTGACTCCAAATCAGCATAGTTAATCCCTCTAAAATAGTCTTTATAAAATAGCCAACCTAAATTACTCATTCTCTTTACCTTTGTCGAGTTTAAACGTTCGTATGCTAAGTTTTATGGCAATAGATATATCTAAAATCTCTTTTTTAAGGAGCTTCTGATTACCATCTAAAACATAACGTAAAAGAGAAACATCAGCAGTGTCTCCTCTTAAGACCTGTACTATGAGATAACTCAAATACTCTTTGTTCTCTTTGGTAGAAGCGTTTGTATTTTCAAACAGTGCCAAAGTAGGAAGTAGACCACTTTGCATAATAGACGCTCCAAAAGAAGAGATATAACCGTTATAAGCAGAGGGAACAACTCCCTCGGTAAATGTTCTATCTAGCACCTCTAAAACTTTAGGAATATACGCTTCTATATTTCGCTTACTCATACCGAAACCTTTTCTACTTTTGAGTAACCATACCCTATAGATTTGTTTCCTCCAAACTGTACTGTCTTCATAGCATCAAACTGCTTTTCAAACTTCTCTAGTTTCTCTTTTTTATCGGCATTGTCTAGGTTGGTTGGTTTGGCTATGACAAAGTAAAACTTAGACTTCTTAGGCACAACCTCTTCATACCAAAGGTTTTTGCTCTCTCCATTGACCAAGTAGTTTCGTGCGAGAACAGGTAAATCTAGTGCTTTAAAATCTTCATCGGAAAAAAGAGCAATGTTCTCACCTAAAAACTCTGTGAGAGCTGAAACATCTAAAGAGGAAGTAGCTGTTTCAAAATCTTCTAAAATAACCCCATTTAAATTTTCAAAAATAAGAGGTTTTCCATCAGTTACATTCTCTTTACTAAGTTTTAAAAGTTCACCTTTTATGGTTTCATCAAATGCTATCTCAAAATCTTCTAACAACTCTAAGAAACTTGTTATGACCCCTACAGATGTAGCAGAAAAATAAGGCTTTTTGTTACTACGTACAGGACGGCTTAAAAGTGACGCTTCAAAAAAATGAAAAGCACCTGTTTGGTGGCTGTCGTTGTCGCCGTTGTCTGGTCCAAAAATGTAGCTTGTTGCTTGACCCTCTCTAAAAGCTTCTCTAAATGCACCCTTTAGGCTAGAGCTGTGAATGGTGGGTAGTGTTGTTATGGCATCTCTTTGTACTTGGTTGTCAATGACATCAAAGTTTATGTCTCCACTTCCTACATGTAAGTTACTTAGTGTCGTTATGGTATATAGTTCTCTTTTCATTATTGCTCTCCTTGGGTGTAAATGTTGTATCCGATTTGTTGTAAATTTTCTTGGTTTAAGTCTGCTAAAAGTGCTTCTGATGGGTTTATAAAAACCGAACCTTTTTCATAGAGGTAAACCGTTTCACTCTTTTCAAATGTGTTCTTTTGTAAGGCTGATTTTTTAGACTTTAAATTTCTATGACTTAACTCTGAGGTAATGGCAAAGTCACAATTGTTTTTAATATCAATCGTTATTAAGGCATCACTTAAGAGTGTTAAGTACCCTTTTGAGTCGGCATAATCTAAAGTTGCGTTATCTTCTTTAACTTCCATCATAAAGGCTGACCTGTCTGCTCCAAGGCTGACCATAGCACTTTTTAGGGCTGTATCTAACTCTATATAAAAAGCAAAACAAAAGCCATCTTTTAACGTATAAGAGGTTTTTTTAAAGAGAGAATTATCTTCTCCACCTTTTTTGTTTCCTGTCTGATTTACCTCGTTAAAAATATCTTCTGACTTTAACTTCTCTCCACCATCTACTGGCACAAAGTTGTCATAAATATCCTCTTTTGGGTTGTAGTCTTTTAAAACTCCATCTTCATAGTCGTGGCTATCTATGTCTACTTTTTTGATATAGCGTTTAGCCTTTTGCATCAGAAAAATAGGGCTTAATTTCTCTATGGTTCCAAAGTCTTGTACCTCTTTTTCACTCATGCTAAATTTTTCATAGCCTACAAGGTTTATGGCATCTACTTTTTTATGCTTGTCTACCCACTCCCCTCGGCGTTTACGTGTTAAGAGTCCTGCTTGTATCATTAACGCTTTTCTCACCATTCCCAAAACTGCTGTTTGCTGTGGAAACTGTCGTGATGTCACAAGGTAGCTTCCTGCCTCTTTGTCGCCAAGTGTTCCAAAGGTCTGGTTACCACCAAACAAAAAAGGCTCTAAAGGCTTTAGTGTTACTAAATATCTCATGCTCTATCTCCTTGAACAAATTTGATAAATCGAAGCGTAGAGTAAATCACATCTAATGCTCTCTCTTTGTTCTCATTTTTATACGCTTCTAGCATAAACTCTATAAGTTGTTCAAAAAACTCTCGGTAATGTTCATCGTGAACCTCTTTGTTAAAGTAGTTGTCAAAAAAGTTTTTAAGTCGCTCTTTTGAACTAGAAATCTCTGCTAAAACAACTTTGTTACTCTCTATTTTATGGTGTAAAGAGTGCAAGAAGTTGTCTATACCCTCCCCTCCAAAAATATTTGAAGAGAAGAGTTTAAAGTTCTCATAAAGCTCTTTATCTCCTTTGTGAATGACGGTATCAAAAGTTTGTCCACTGTGTTTGGTTACAGAGAAAGCAATGTTGTTTTTCTTTCCTGACTTTGCTTTTCCAAAAAGTAGACCTCTACTCTTTTCAAGGGCTTCATAAAGTGGATATTTGTGGTACTGAATGGCTACACCAAAAGAGAGTGTGGCTTCTGTTCCTACAAACTCTTTGTTAAAGTCATTTGAAATCTCATCACAAAGTTCAAAAACAGTCTTTTTACCACTAACCACAGGAGCAAAAAAGAGTAAATCATCTCCACCTGCAAAGATGGTCTCTCCTCCAAAATCTTTTATAAGCTTATCTGAACCCTTACAATAGTTAAAAAGCTTTTTAGAAAAATCTTGAAAATCTCCCTTAGAGTTTAAACTCTCTACCACTTTTCCCATACTGTCTCCATCGGCATGAACAATGGCATAGTATTTATGATAATTTTTAAACTCATAGTCACTATTTTCATAAATAGACTCTTCATCATCATAATTTAAAAGAGATTCTATTTCAGGATTATCTTTTAATAGGTCGTGAAGTGCTATAAGTGGCAACGATGGAAATCTTTTTTTCTCTCCAAAGGCATCTTTGGTTAAAAAGCTATTGTTCCCTTTTAATACCTTGGCTAAAGGGTTCTCTTTGTACTGAGAAACGGTTAAAAAGAGTTCAGCCGTGTCCAAGTAAGGTGTTAGCTCAATAATAGGATTAGCACCCTCATTTAACTCTTTTTCTACAATAGAAATTTGTAAGTAAGCTTTTAAAAAATCATAATCTATTTTCATATCAACAGATAGATTTTGTAAAACTTCATCAACTACTTTAGGAACACCAAGCAAACAAAACCAATAATAAGCTAAAATAGCAACCATGAAAAAGTACCCAAAAGAGATAGAAGAGCAAATAAAAGATTTTTACGATAGTTTGTCAGAAAAAGAGCGAAGACGA
>JALUMR010000156.1 GCA_027055805.1 Campylobacteraceae bacterium | reverse complement strand
CCTATTTTGTTTGGATGGCAATACTATTTTGTTTCATTATTCAAGCTGTGTCTTATGAATACCGTAAAAAGCCTAACAACTTTTTTGGAACCCGTTTCTATGAGTGGCTACTCTTTATTAACGGTTCATTAGGTATTTTTCTTATTGGTGTGGCATTAGCTACACTCTATAGTGGAGGAAATTTTGAGGTGAACAATATGAATTTATCGCATTGGACACAATCTAGCTATGGACTCGAAGCACTCTTAAATCCATTTAACTTGCTCTTTGGTCTAGTATTGGTTCTACTTTCACGAATTCAAGGACTTTTATATTTTTATAACAGTTTAGAAAACGAAGCAATAGCTTGGCGTATTTTGTCACGACTTAAACGAGAGTTCATTCTCTTTTTACCTCTCTTTTTGGTTCTACTTACAATGATAATGTTAGGCGATGGTTATGCTTACGATAGTCAAAGTGTGGTTTCGGTCGTACCTATGAAAATATGGAGTAATCTATTAGAGATGCCTCTTTTGTTGATACTGTTGGTACTTTCTCTTATGGTTTTTCTATTTGGTATCTACTTAGTATTGGTACAAAATAGTCCTGCGGCTATTTGGTTTACAGGAACAGCTACTGTGCTGATAGTAACTATACTACTGATGCTCTTAGGTTTAAATCATACCGTTTTCTATCCGTCACTTAGTGATTTACAGAGTTCATTGACCATCGCAAACAGTTCAGGTAGTCACTACACTCTAATGGTTATGAGTGTGGTTTCACTTTTAGTTCCCATTGTTTTAGGCTACATTGTGATGGTTTGGCGTTCGATGGACAGCCAAAAACTAAGCATAGATGAGGTCAAATCTGACCCACACCACTATTAAGGAGAAGTTATGGAATATTTAGGAGAGATTGTTTGGTATTTGAGTTTACCCATTATGGTTTGGGTAGCTGTAGGTTTTGTAAGATGGAATCTTAAAGCTTTTGATGATATAGCCTCTAGTGAGCATTCAGAAGCTTTAAAAAAATGAAGATTTGCCTCATTGAAACTCTCAATGGGACTCTTAAAAGTGATGCTTCATGAACTCTTTGGGGCATCATTTATCTAAAGTTGAAAATAGAGTTGAACCATCTCTTGAAGTTTGGGTTGGTTCTGGTTGCTAGGGTAAAGGAGCGTGATTTTATGCTCTTTTGTCCATGCACAAGGGATTTTCCCCTCTTCTTTAAGTAAGAGATGAGAAACTCCTTTGGCTTGAAGCCACGTTAAAAGAGAAGCTCCCCCTTTGTTGTTGTTTTTTTCAATGTTCAAGTTTTGACCATCAAAAAAAGCATAATATTTGGCATTACCAAAACGGGAACTAAGTAGGGTATCTTTACTGTTTACTTCAATGGCTGTTGCTATTCGTTTCATCTTCGAATCATAACGATATTAGATTAAACTTTTAGCTAAAAGTAGTATAATCTATTCAAATTATACTTATAACTTAAACTTATAAAAGGAAATTTAATGTTTAAAAAAATTCTACCCTTAAACCTGATTATTTCACTACGAATGTTTGGACTCTTTATTGTCCTTCCTGTTCTTTCTATCTATGCACTTAACATGCCTAACTCTAGCCACACTATGGTGGGGATTATTATTGGTGGGTATGCCATAACTCAAATGCTGTTTCAAGTTCCTTTTGGGAGCTTAAGTGACAAAATAGGGCGAAAGAAGACCATTATAATTG
>JALUMR010000155.1 GCA_027055805.1 Campylobacteraceae bacterium | reverse complement strand
TCTTCTATCTCTTTTGGGTTGTATACGTTTTTCTTAGTTTCAGTGTTTTGGGTTTCGCTCATATTTTTTTCCATTAATTATAGTAGACTTCTTGCAAAACTAGGAACCGATGGCTTTAGCCTCGTCTTATTCGGGACTAAAGTCTCCGATTCCAAAGAGTTTTGCATCTAATGATTTTTTATTGTCGCGATTATAGCTAAAAGGTGCTTAGTGTAATTCACTAAACTTAAACCCTTTACTATGTAACAGCTCTCTTACTTCATCTTGATGTTCTAGACCCTTGGTTTCCAAACTAACAGAGACAACAGCATCACCAAACTCTAAGTCCGTTGAGGTTCTGTCATAACCTATCTGAACAATATTGGCTCCAGCTTCTGTTAATAACTCTGTAAACATCATTAGTGAGCCTGGTTTATCTATAAGTACAACAGAAAGTTTCATTTTTCGAGAACTTTTTACCAAACCTTTTTCGATAATAAGCGAAAGCATCGTTACATCTATATTTCCACCACTAAGCACCACCCCTACTTTAGAACCTTTTGGTAAATCTATTTTATCATGTAAGAGTGCAGCCACACCTACAGAACCAGCACCTTCAACCAAAAGTTTTTGTTTTTCAAGTAAAAATAGAATGGCTGCTGCTATCTCATCTTCACCAACCAACTCTATGGTATCTACAACGTTTAAAATATGCTCTAAAGTAATAGGAGAAGCATCACGCACGGCTATCCCATCGGCAATGGTCTTCACACTTTTTGTACCATGTGCTTGTTGCTCATCATAAGACTCTTTCATAGCAGGAGCTCCAGCAGAAGCAACACCTATTACTTTTGTTTTAGGATTAATAGCATTGGTCGCCACTCCCATACCAGCAATAAGCCCACCACCACCAACAGGCACGACTATGGCATCTAAATCATTTTGAACATCAAGCATCTCAACAGCTACGGTTCCTTGACCAGACATCACTTCGTCATCAGTAAAAGGGTGAACGAACTCTTGCTTTTTTTCCTTAGCATAGGTAATGGCATGAGCATACGCTTCATCGTAGTTAGAACCATGAAGAATAACCCTTGCCCCTAGCTCTTTAACTCCTTGAATTTTATTTAATGGTGTAGACTCAGGCATAACAATACTTGCTTCTATGTCAAAATGTTTTGCTGAAAAAGCAACACCTTGAGCATGATTACCTGCCGATGCTGCTACCACACCACCCTTTTTGCCCTCTTCTACTAAGGTTGCTATCTTGTTAAAAGCACCACGCAGTTTAAATGCACCTGTTCGTTGTAGGTTCTCTTTTTTCAAATAGACTTCATAGCCACTCATCTCTGAAAGTATGGGTGCATATGAAAAAGAAGTATGATGAATAACCCCATCCAATCTTGATTGAGCTTTTTTTATAGAGTTTAAATCTAACATTAATTTTTCCTAGATAGTATATTAAATCGAATTATAACCAAAAGGATTAAATGTGGAATGTGAATTACCAAGAGTGAACTCAAATCGTGATGAGATGAAGGAATATTTTGAAGCGTGTAAAACCATAGCCGTTTTAGGATGCTCTCCAAAAGCAGACAAAGCAAGTAACCGTGTAGCGAAATATCTTTTAGAAGCTGGATATAACATGATTCCTGTCTACCCAAAAGAAGATGAAATTTTAGGTCAAAAAGTTTATAGGAGTTTAGCTGAGATAGATATGCCTGTAGACATGGTTGTAATATTTAGAAAACCAGCAGCCTTAAATGCCATAGCTGACGCAGTTATAGCCCGTGGAGATGTAAAAGTTTACTGGACACAATTAGAACTTATAAATAATGAAGCAGCCGACAAAGTAAAAGAGGCTGGAATTCATGTCGTTCAGAACTACTGTGCTATGGTTGAGCATAGAGCAATATTCTCTTACTAACCAAAAGGTGTTATTCTAGCACCTTTTTTTCTTAATCAATAGTTTAAAATTGTTATATTAAATTACTTTTTGAAGCAACAATAAAGTAGACTTGAACAAGAATATGATAAACTTCTATTCAAATTTTATAATATATATATGCAAGGAAATACCAAATGATATACATCATAACACCGGTCTACAATAGAAAAGATTTCACACAAAACTACCTAAAAGCTCTTAGCAAACAAACTGTTAAAGATTTTAAAATAATTATAATTGATGATGGATGTACTGATGGTACAGCTGAGATGATAGAAGAAGAGTTTCCCGAAGTAATTTTATTAAGAGAAAAAGGTGATTTATGGTGGACAGCTGCTACTAATATTGGCATTAAATATGCATTGGAACAAGATGACATAACATATATCATGACCTTAAATGATGACACCCTTCCACATAAAAATTATATAGAACAGATGCTTATATCTGCAAAAGAACACCCTGATGCATTGTTTGGTGCATTTACTGTTGATGCACACAGTGGTGAACCACTTTATGGAGGAAAGCCAATAGATTGGAAAAAATGTGCTTTTAATAACCTAATTAAAAAGCCTTTTGAAAAAGAGTACACTGGACTACATGAAGTAAACACCTTTCCAGGTAGAGGACTACTCATTCCGATAAAAGTATTTAGTGATATAGGTTTTTACGATGAAAAAAACTTTCCTCAAACTGTAGCAGATGATGACTTTTCTCTTAGAGCGACAAATTTTGGATACAAAATATACTGTAACTATGATGCAAGAATTAAAGAGTACCCTGAAGAGAGTGGTGGAGTAAGTATTAGAGCAGAAAAAAGTTTAAAAAATTACTATTTACACTTATTTGGTTTTAAAGGAGAAGGTAACTTAAAATGGTTTACAATTTTTATCATAAAAAATGCACCTAAAAAATATTTACTTCGATGTTTAGTTATAGGTAATGGTAGACGAATTGTAGGGTATTTAAGAGATTGGATGAAAGAGAGTTTGAATAAAAAAGCACAATAAATTTTCAGGAACAATCTATAGTTAAAACAGATTTAACTATAGATTTATATAATAAAATTATTGTATATCTTTACTTACCATGTGTTGTAGTATATTCGTTATATTCCCATCCAAAGATTCCAGCAACAGTTCCTATTGTAGCACCCACATAGGTGCATCCTCTAGCAAAGTAGCCCTTATCTAATGTAAACAATGATTTAGCAAACATTTCAATGGCACGAACAAATCGACCAACAAATTTATAAAGTATATATCCAGACAAAGAAGCAAGACCCTTGCTTTCGTATATATGTGACTTTGTTGATCCCTCTCCTGATCTATAACCTCTAAGGAAAAACCATTTAAGTGATGCCCTAGTTAGAGGAAACAACTCAGCAACAGGGGCTTCTGGTGTATAATATGCTTTATATCCAGCATTATTTACCCGAAGGCAAAAGTGTACATCGTCTGACCCTGTCATTGCAAAACGTTTATCAAAAGGTGGATTTAACTCTTCATAGACATGTCGTTTAATAAATAAATTATTGGTGTAAAATTGTTTTGTAGGCATAATGGTATCTCCATATTCAATGGTATAAGCTGTTTTAACCCATGATATTTCATCTGTTTCTGGAATAATATCGACATGTGAATATACAACATCACAATCATACTCTACTTGGACTTCAACCAATTTTTCAACCCAGTTATTATGTACTGGCCACTCATCATCATCTATAAAAAGTAAGCTTTCTGAATCTGTTTTCAAAAATTCTCTTACAGTACAATTTCGTGCTGCAATTATTCCTCTTGTTCTCTCTACAAACATATCCAGTTTATATGGATAATCTTCTTTTTTAAGTTTATCTATTACTTTTTGATTCTCTCCTGTAGCATCATTGTCAACGACAATAATAGACAAGTCAATATTATTTAAAGAGAGTGGTTTAAATGAATTTAGTATTCTTTCTAAACCCACGGGTCTCATATAGGTGATAATTCCAATAGTTATTTTTTTCATTAAAGTAATCCTGATTTAGTATTTAATATTTGTTATTTGTTATTTGTTATTTTATATTAAATTTAATTTACTCTCACTTAGATAATCTAATAATTATAGATTTTAGAATTTATTAATATAAAGAAGCTTATTTTAACTCTCCCCAACTATCACCAATACTTACTGAACACTCTAAAGGTACGTCTAACTTCATGATATTTTTCATGATGTGCTTAAACTTCTCTCCTAGCTCTTCGATTATCTCCTCTTTTACTTCAAATATTAACTCATCGTGAATTTGTAGTAACATGGCTCCATCTATTTGTTCTTTTTCTATGTAGCGTTCTATTTCTAACATGCTAAGCTTGATTAAATCGGCTGCTGAACCTTGGAAAACGGCATTAACAGACTCACGCATAAAGGCTGCTTTTTGCATACCTGTGGCATTTTCGTAGTCAAACACTCTTCTACGCTCTAAGATGGTCTCAACGTAACCTATATTTTTGACATCATCTTGAATCTTTTCTAAAAAGCTTTTGATGGTAGGAAATGCTTCAAAATAGCTCACGATAACATCCTTTGCCTCTTTGGTACTAATACCCAACTCAATAGAGAGTTTTTTCTGACCCATTCCATAAAGAATACCAAAGTTTACAGACTTTGCATGGCTTCTTTTAGCTTCTGCCTCCTCTTCACCAAAAAGTTTAATGGCTGTTGCCATGTGAATGTCTAAGCCGTTGTGAAAGGCTTCTATTAACGAGGTATCTTTAGAAAAGTGGGCTAACAGTCGAAGCTCTATTTGCGAGTAGTCAATGCTTAGAAGTTTGTAGCCCTCTTTGGCTATAAAAACCTCACGTACCGAACGACCCAACTCTGAACGTACAGGAATATTTTGTAAGTTAGGGTCTCTTGAACTCAATCTTCCCGTTGCTGTTCCTGTTTGTAGAAAGGAGGTATAAACTCGGTTTTCTTCATCTTGTTTAGCTAGTTTGAGAAGTGGTTCAGCATAGGTAGAGAGTAGTTTTTGAGTGGTACGATACTCTAAAATTTTAGGAATTACCTCATGTTCATCTTTTAAAGAACTAAGTACTGCTTCGTTGGTGCTGTAACCTGTTTTTGTCTTTTTTCCACCCTTTAAACCCAAGTGCTGAAACAATACAACACCCAACTGCTGTGTAGACTTAATATTAAACTCTGAGTCACATAAAGCATAAATCTCTTTTGTCAATTCATTAATTCTACTACTTAGCTTCTCTTGTAAGGTTTTAAGTTTTTCAATATCAAGTTTAATCCCTCTTTTTTCCATGTGTATCAATGTATTTATAAACGGATATTCTACAGTTTTTGCTTCATCTTTAAGGTGTGATATAGAGGCTAAATCCATTGCGTTGTCTAATGCACCATAAAGCATAAATGTCATCCAAGCATCTTCTGCTGCATAAAAGGTTGCTGCTTCTATATCTACATTGGAAAAGTTTTCACCTTTTTTAACCATCTCTTTAAAAGGTTTCATTTCATATCTAAAAAATTTTTTTGCCAAAGCATCAAGCCCTACTTTAGTGCCTGGGTTTAAGAGCCATGCCATTAACATGGTATCTGCAAAAGGTACCATCTCTTCTACTTCATACTGCTTATAAAGCAATGAGAGGTCAAACTTTAAATTTTGTCCTATCACTTTGGCTTTTAGTATGTTTTTTATGGCTTCTATAGCATCATCTATACTAACTTGGTCCGTCACCCCTAAGTAGGCGTGAGTTATGGGTACATAGTAGGCTTTTGTTTCATCGGTAGCAAATGAGAAACCTACCATTTTGTCTTTTTTAGTGTCGAGTCCTGTGGTCTCTGTATCAAAAGCTACAAGAGTATTTTCATCTATTTTATCTACTACAGAAAAGAGTTTTTCTTTGGTATCAAGGGTAATGGCTTCAAAAGCCATCTCATCCTCTTCTTCATCTTCAGGCATATCAGATAAATCAACCCCTACTTTTGCTTTTTCTATGGCTCTACGCATCTCATAATGTTCAAACTCATCTAAGAGACAGGTCAAATAGTTTTTGTCCTCAAAAGTAAAACTCTCTAGGTCAAAATCTTTAAAAACATTTTGATCCATGGTGACGAGTTCTCTGGACATAAAGGCACTCTCTTTAGACTCTAAAAGTTTTTTTTGAATATTAGCTGTTCCTGCATTTTCTATATCGTCATATATGGCTTCTAATGTACCGTACTTGTTTATAAGCTTACTCGCCCCTACTTTACCAATGCCTTTAACTCCTGGAACATTATCGGAAGCATCACCCACAATGGCTTGATAGTTTATAAAATCTTTAGGGTAAACTCCAAACTTTTCAAAACACTCTTTGGCTGTTATCTCTTTTCGTTTTAGAGAGTCGTACATGACTACTTTACCATCTTCTATCATTTGGTACAAATCTTTGTCATGAGAGACGATGCGTACGTTTAAGCCCTGCTCTTTTCCATACTTTGCTAAAGTAGCAATAATATCATCTGCCTCATATCCTTCTTTCGCCAAGTGGGCAAAGCCCATCTCTCGTATCCACTCAATGGCAATAGGAAGTTGCTTAACAAGGTCTTCAGGAGGAGCATCACGGTTTTCTTTATATTCAGGGTAAATTTCTGAACGAAAAGTCTTTCCTTTAGAGTCCAGTGCGAAAACTATGTAGTCGGTGTTATGGTCACGATGCAGAGAGTCTACTAAATTTACAAAACCAGTTAGCAGACCCGTTGGAAAGCCATCTGAGTTTTTAAGAGGAGGAAGGGCAAAGTATGAACGGAAGAAGAAGCCAAAAGTGTCAATAATTGTTAATGTTTTCAAAAGTTAAAGCCTAATAAATAATATGGTGAATTTTATCCAATTAAGAGTTATAGTTTAATTTCTTTCTAAATTTTTATGTTAAATAAGTATAATATATTTTTAATATTTTTATTAATATAAAGGAACTTTTTATGCCTAATATAACTAACTCAACTGACCCCTATAGAAATACAATAAAAAGGACTTTAGAAGATAAACAAAGTCAAGAACGAAGAAAAGATTTTAAAGAAAGCAATAAGAATAAAACAGAAAAAGCATTTTTAGACAAAAATGTAGAGTTACCAGAGAGTATTAATAATGTAGTTGGTTTAAGTATATTTGCCCTTCTTCCCTACATTATAGGCATTACCTTTATCTTCTTAATTATTGCACAAGCAAATATAGAAACTTATAGAAACACTGATATGAACTCTTTTCTTTTAGCATGGACTATTGGCTATGAACTTATAGCAGCTATATCCCTTTTAGCTATATTAAAAAGTGCCATAAGCTTTAAACAAAAACAGTAACCAAGACTAAGACAACTTTAATCTATTAACCATCTTGTTAAATTTTTTAAGAAAAGAGTCTTCAATTAATAATGTTTTTCGTAAAACTTTTTCAGATACGGTATCTGGGAAAAAAAGTTCTTGAAGTTCTTGTCCATAATAACTATTGATATAAAATTCATAAATTTTTATATTATTAAAAGAATCTTTTTGAACTTTAAATGTTGTATATTTTAAAATAATTAAGCAAGAACAATTGCTAGAATTAACTGCTTTAGATAACATATTTTCAAAACAAAATAGATGAGAAAACTTTACATTACTCATTTTTTTATAATTAGTAAAAACCATAATATCACTCTCTTTAATTCCCATACTTTGGCAGTATCGAATTAAATTTTGAGTAGCATATCTATTTTCCTCGTCCATTAAAATGGCGATTTTTATCTTTTTTTTCAATGAAAAATCTTTTTTTTCTACCTTGTTTACCATCTTAACTGGAACAGTTACACAAAATGAATGTTCATCATCTCCAAATGTTGATAGTTTTAATTTTCCATTTAGTATATTTATAAGATTACTACTAACACTTAAACCTAAGCCACTATCAGCACTTGTCAAGCTATAACTACTCATTGGATTACTTTGAAATAGTTTTTTAATATCTTTTCCCGAAGTATATCTAATAGCCTTAACCTCAATATTTAAAAATTCTTTCTCTTTATTATACTCAATAGAGAGTTCAATAACTCCTCCACTATTAACCAATCCGTATACATTATTAAGTAGATGCGTTATAAGACTTTTAATTTTCATCATATCTGAATACAATAGTCTAGGTATGTTAGGATGAATAAAAACATTAAAGGTTATATTCTCTTCTTTATATGACAAAGCAAATAGATTGGTTAAATTGGATATAAGTTGATATATATCAAACTCCTCATAAAGCATAGGCATTTTTTCACGACTATATAAATCATTTGCCAATTTATGAACCAACTTTGATTTATCAAGCATATGGTTTATAAAATTTAATTGTTCTTTATTATGTAAAGAGTTTTTAATTATTTCTAAAAAAAGGTATATTTTATGCTCTTCATGTGCTAAATAGATTACTTCATTGGTTAAAAATTCTAAAATATCTTTTATTTTAGTACTCTTATTTGTCTCTTGATATAACGCTTCATCTATAACCAAGACATCATCAATTATATTCTCTTTTTTTAATGTTAGTTGCTGTTCTAACGTCTTAATCTTTTCCTCTTGTGCTGACAGCTTTGATAATAATTTTTCTACCTCTGTACTCTTATTTTCAAGATTTTTTGTTTCACGAGGAAGGGACGGTTTACGCTCTTTTAAAGGAGTTTGTTTATTTTTAGAGCTTCTAGTTTCCTTCTGAAAAAGTTTAAGTATCTCTCTTATCTTTGAATTTAAAAAACCTAAACAACGGATATCATAACGTTTAAAATTTTGAATATGATTAACACTATTCATCGCTGAAATTAAACCGATAACACGTTCTTTCTCCTTATCAAGGATAGGAACTAACAAAATTGATTTTATTTTTATATTTAAAGGATTATCAACTTTTTGATTATACTTTTTATGACTAACCGTATAATTATCAAAAAAACCTTTTTTTGTCAAAAGAACCTCTTCTGCAATACTAGATTCAATGGGAATATCCAATTCTTTTCCATCACTTAAAAACTTTAATTGATTATTTTCTTCATTATAGAGATATATAAACCCATATTCAGCACCACTTATCTCTTTTATAGTCTTTTCGACAATTAAGAGTTTAGATGATAAATCGGTTTCTAAATTTAGAAATTTTTCTTCTATTATAGATAAACACTGTTCTTTCGTTTTACTCATTTTCTAAACTCCTTTGTATTCATATAAAATTTAAATATATTCTATCACATTTAAGCACAATAAAATATTATTTAACAAATAACATTATATAATTTTCAATTATTCTACATCATTTTTATTTTATTTTAGATACAATACAATTTATAAAAATAGAGTAAAGGCTAATTATGGAACGACCAACACCGAAGAATGATGAAATAGAAGTCAAAGCTGTTGATATTATTGTCTCTAAATCAGATGAAGAAGGAAACATTGAATATGCCAATCCGATTTTTTATAAACTTTCAGGTTACAATAAGAGAGAATTGACTTTTGCACCCCACTCTATACTACGTCATCCAGATATGCCAAAAGTTGTCTTTAAATACCTATGGGATGAATTAAAAAAAGGTAACGAGGTTCATGCTTTTGTTAAAAACATGACAAAAGATGGCTCTTTTTACTGGGTACTCGCTTATGTTAGACCTGCATTAAATCCTGATGGAAGTTTCAGAAATTATGTCTCAACTCGTAAAATAATGTCATTAACAGCTAGAAAAACTATAGAACCTCTATATGCTAAATTACTAGAGATAGAAAAAAATGATGGCATAGAGGCTTCAAATCAAGTATTAATGGAGACGTTAAATGAAAAAGATTTTAACGAATTCATGCTTGAACTAAATAATGCTTAATTTAAATAAACAACTATAATAACACAAAGGAAAAAATATGTTTAATTTCGAAGAACAAATGAAAAAGTTAAAAGGGGTAAAAGGATATCTTGGAGCGGCTATTTTAAATAGAGGTGGAGAGACTCTTTACTTAGATGAAGAGGGAACAAATAATGATATTGCTTATTCGGCAAGTGTCTTTAATGATGCCTTCTTAGAGATTTCAGAGTCATCACTCGATATCGGTTTCTCTGTTGCAAATACACTTGAAGCAAGAACTACGGATGGTCATGTGTTTTTAATTAAAAGTGTCAAAGGTACTGATGAATCAACAAACCTTACCTTCTTTAGTATTTTCAAAGATAATGGAAACGTAGCACTTGCAAAAATGGTTGTTGACCGTTCAGCTGTCAAAATTTTAGCTGAAATTGAAGCTATCTAAACTATATACTCTTGAGAAAAGAATGTTTTTGTAACATCTCTCATCTCAGAGACATCTTCTATTCGATTTACCAAATCTCTAAATTTTGATGCACCTTGGTAACCTGCTTTTGAATAGGTATGTAAGTGCTTTCTAAAAATTAAAGCACCATGAACTCCATAGTGGGCTATCATTTGGTCAAAGTGTTCCAAAACAACCTCTTGAACCAAAGCAGAAGTAACCGTTGCATCTCCTGTTCCATTAATATAATTCTTCATCAATTGAAACATCCATGGTCTTCCAACAGCTCCACGACCGACCATAATACCATCGGCTCCTGTATACTCTAAAACCAATTTTGCTTTTTCGGGACTGTTTATGTCTCCATTGGCTATTACAGGGATAGAGACAGCCTCTTTTATCTCTTTTATAGCATCATAATCAACAGCTGCTTTATACTTACCTGCTCGTGTTCGACCATGTACAGCTATAAAGTCAGCACCACTGTCTTCACAAAGTTTGGCTTGTTCTATATGATTTTTCTCATTAAATCCTAAACGCATTTTAACTGAAGTATACTCTTTATTTGAATACTTTTTAATTGTCTTAATTGTTTCAGCCATACGAGGCAAATCAGTAAGAAGAGAAGAACCTTGTAAGTTATTAACAACTTTTGGAGCAGGACAACCACAATTTAAATCTATAATATCTATGCCATCTCGCTCATTTAAAAGCTCAACAGCTTTTTGTATAATAAGTTGGTCTGAACCTGCTATTTGAATACTATAAGGGGTTTCAAGGGAATTTTTCTCCAACATTTTAAAAGTTTTTTTACTCTCAAAAGCCAAAGCATTAGAGCTAATCATTTCACTAACGGTTAAATCAGCTCCAAATTTTTTAACAACTGAACGAAAAGGAAGGTCTGTAAACCCTGCCAGAGGGGCGAGGGCAAAAAGGGGTTTAGAAAAATCTAATGTAGGCATTTGTCTTGTTAGGCATCACAGATATGACGAACATTCATCAGGTCTGTAATTTTATACTTTTTATGCTCTTTTTTCAAATCATACAAAGCTCGAAAACGTTTAAAGTCTTCTTCTTCATGTTCATCAAGGTACTCTCCTGCTTTATCAATCATTTCATATTCAAAAAGAAGATAAAGATAAGCAATCTGTGCCTTAGGATACTTTTTATCATACTCTCTCCATAAACTTAAATTTTCATCAGGAGAGAGCTGTTTCATTGTAAGTGTGCTAATAAAGAGATAATCACTACACTTTAACTCATTTTCTAAAGCGACAATAAATTCATCTAAAATATCTTTAGTCATTCCTAAATTATCCTCACGAGTTAAACGCTTTAATAAAATAAGAAAACTTTCTCTGTTCATAACATTTACATACGTTCTTGCCTTAATAAAATCAGCTTCATTAGCAAGTTTTATCAAAGCCAAATTAAATATATTTTCATCATAACGGTCTCTATTTTGCAATACTTCTTCTGCAAAAGTATCAACTTTATTGAGACGATTAATCATATTTTTTTGAACAACAGGATTGTCTGAAGATAAAATATGTGCCAGTTTTTTTGATTTTAAATCAACATACTCACCTCTATCTATTTCAGATAAAAGGCTCAATGCATCTCGTAATTTCTCAGATACAGTATCAACTGTACCATCTACTGTTACACTAGCAACAGACAATAAAGAGGCAGACTCTTTAAGTTTTGGTAGGTTAAATTTGTGCGTTTTAGGTTCATGTAATAAAGACCAATAGAGAGCATCGTTTAGCTTACTTGCTTCTTTCTCCCATTTCTTAAATTTGAAAAAGTTCTTTGTACTGTAAAACATCATATGAACAATAGACGCCAACATAAGTAAAAACATTGGTACTACTATCCAAACTGCTACAGGAAAATCCATAGTAAATCCCAAATAACTATAACTATAATTTGTTGGTTCAATAGAGTAAACTACAGCACCTACTATTAACATTAATATTATGGAAGCTAAAACATATAAGCCTAAACGCATAAATACTCCTTTATTTGTGCTCTTTCTCCACAACTTCTCTACAAGTAATGCAGTAACGAGCAAAATTTTTAACTTTTAATCGTTCAATATTTATCTCTTCTTCACACATTTCACAAATGCCATAAAGATTGTTCTGAATTTTATCTAAAGCTAGTTCAATTTCTGCTAATTCTTTAACCTGTTGTCCTAAAATAGCATTATCTACTGCTGTTTCAAGTGACATTGCAGCATGATCACCTTCATCTTTAAGTTCATTTCGTCTCATCTCATTCATCTCAACGGATGTTGCACTTAAATTCTTTTCTATTTTAATTTTTCTCTCTTCTAATGCTGTTTTAAAAAATTTTAATTCTATCGTATTCAACATATTTGTATATTCTCCTAATTATTTGTGATATGGATGATTATTTAAGATTGTTAAACCTCTAAAAATCTGCTCCAGTAATACTACTTTTGCCAACTTATGTGACATCGTTATTTTACCCAAAGATATGTCATTATTACATTGTGTCAAAAAAGTGCTCTCAAGCCCGAAAGCTCCACCAATAAAGAAATTAACAACCCCTCTATCCTTAAGCATATTTGAAAATTCAAAACTATCTAACTCTTTACTTGATGGATTAAGTGCTATGTTATAGGCTCCACTAAGATACTTTTGAAACGCAAAACTGTATGATTTTTGTGACGCTTCTGAAGAGATATCATGTGCTTTACTAATCTCTTTTGTAAAAATTTCAAAAACCTCTACTTTTGCAAATGGTTTAGCAATTTTTATATAGTGTTCTATAAGAGGAGCATAGAGTTTATCTTTTGATTTTTTATCAACAATATATATATTAATTTTCATACAAATCACTACCTATAACACTATAAGTTATCTCTTTATCAAACATATCACTTAACTTAACCCCACCAATAAGCCCTACTGGGTGTTTAGAAAGCTTTGCTAAATCCAAAGCTTCTCTTCCTAGAACTTTTGCTTCAGACTTAGTTTCTGTACCTCGATATGCCCCTAATCCAATGTAGTCTAAATCCAGTTCATTGGCTTCTAAAATCTCTTCTTTATTATGCGTTGAAAGTCCCAATAATTTCTTGCCTATTGTTTCTCTTATTATCTTTACTGCTTTATCTAAATTACTATCATAGATTCGTATATCATCTTGCCCTACGTGTAAACCATCAGCATAATCAATCAACTCTATCGTGTCATTAATAATTAGCTTACCTTTATAAAATTTACGAATTAAAAGTAAATCATCTCTTTTCTCTTCTAAAGAGCCTGTTTTATTACGATATTGAGCAATAGGAATATCTAAAAACTGAATTTTTGGGGAGAGTTTGGCTAAAGAGAGACCTCTTTTTAAGAGGGATTCTTTATCGAATAAAGCATATATCATATTAGCTGTGCTTAATCCTTGGATTGTCTTCTAAAAAGAGTTTTAAAAGTCCAGCAATAGTGTCTTTCATATCATTTCTATCTACAATCATATCTATAAGACCATGTTCAAGTAAAAACTCTGAACGCTGAAAACCTTCTGGTAAGTCAACACCAACAGTCTGCTTAATAACTCTCTGTCCTGCAAAACCAATCAATGCTCCAGGCTCAGCAATAATAATATCACCAAGCATTGCAAATGAAGCAGAAACACCCCCCATAGTAGGGTCAGTCAATAGAGAAATAAATGGTAAACCTTCAAGATGTAAACGATTCAAGGCAGCAGAGGTTTTACTCATTTGAAGTAGTGAGAAAGTACTCTCTTGCATTCTAGCTCCCCCAGAAGCAGAGATAATAATAAATCCACACTTTCTCTCAATAGCACGATTAACAGAACGTACTATCTTTTCACCTTCTACAGAACCTAAACTTCCACCCATAAATGAGAAATCAAAGATAACCAGTTCGGTATCTATACCATTAATAGTACAAGAACCAGAAACAACAGATGATGTCTTACCTGTTTTAGCTTTTGCCTCTTCAAGACGCTTTTTGTATGACTTTTTGTCTATAAATTTTAAAGGATCAACGGGTGCCAAAGAAGCATCATACTCTACAAAACTATCTTCATCACACAAAAACTCTTGTCGCTTCGCTGCGTTTATTCTAAAATGATGGTTACATTTAGGACAAACATTACACTTAGAGTCAACCTCTTTATAGTACATAAGAGCTAAACATTTAGGACATTTAATCCAATTATTATGTTCACTCTCTGCACTGTTATTACCACCAATCATACTAGAAAAAAGGTTTGCAAAATTCATATTAGATGCTCCATTTTTATATTGCCGAAATTATACCATAACCGTTATCAAGAATGAGTAAAACTACTCACCTTTCTTCTCTACAATTAATGTAGCTTCCATATTTTTAGGAGCAACCATCCAAAATTTAGAAATTTCTATTCTAAAATTATCTAAAATCATTTTAGCTTTTGAACTTTTTGTCTCTTCATAGTACTGTTTAAGCAATCTCTTCATCATAAACATCTCTTGGTCTCTATCGTCAGTATCAATTCTAACAGCTTCAACCAACTCTCTGTTTACTTTTTCAAAGAACTCATTGGTCTCATCGTAAATAAATGCCAACCCACCAGTCATACCAGCACCAAAGTTGGTTCCTGTTTTACCAAGTATAAGAACGGTTCCACCTGTCATATATTCACAAGGGTGGTCACCTGTACCTTCTACAACTGCATTTGCACCAGAGTTACGTACAGCAAATCTTTCACCTACCGAACCTGTTACATAGAGTCGCCCACCTGTTGCACCATAGAGACAAGTGTTTCCTGCCAATGAAGCATTTTGAAGTGAAGAAGTAATAGAGATAGAACCACCACTCATTCCTTTACCTACATAGTCATTTCCTGCACCAACCAGTTTAATATTAATACCCTCTGCAAGGAGTGTTCCAAGTGACTGTCCTGCTTTACCTGTTAAATTCAAATTAATAGTATCTCTTGGTAGACCTTTGTCTCCATGAATATTCGCAATTTCACCAGAAATTCTAGTAGCAAAACTTCTTTTTAGATTGTCTATCTCTAAATCTAAAGTAATAGGAGATGAAGGGTCTTTAATGGTTGGCATTAGTTTTTCTACTAACGCTATTTCGAATTCATTTTTATCATAAGGCTCATTAAATGGCTCTTGACAAGTATCGATACCATCGAGTTTATAAAGTAGTTTCTCTAGTGAGAATTTCTTAGCAAACTCATCATCAATAACTTTTAATAGATGGTTTTTACCGATAATCTCTTCAAGTGATTTATAACCAAGTGAAGCAAGAATTTCACGAACATCTTCTGCAAGTAGTGTAAAGTAGTTAACAACTTTTTCAACATTACCTGAGAATTTTGCTCTAAGTTTTGGGTCTTGAGTTGCAACACCAACATTACAAGTATTAAGGTGACAAACACGGAACATTCTACAACCGACAACCACTAAAGCACCTGTACCAAAAGCATACTCTTCAGCTCCGAATATTGCTGCTTTTACAACATCTAAACCTGTTTTTAGTCCACCATCAGTCTCAAGAGTTACTTTCTCTCTTAAACCATTTGCCTTAAGTGAATTGTGTGCTTCAATAAGCCCAAGCTCCCAAGGGTTACCTGTAAATCTAATAGAACCAATAGGTGCAGCCCCTGTACCACCATCGGCACCAGAGATAATGATTTTATCTGCATAACATTTTGCCACACCAGCAGCAATGGTTCCTACACCAGCCGTCGATACCAGTTTAACAGCAACTTTGGCTTTAGGGTTTACCTGTTTCATATCAAAAATAAGCTGTGCCAAATCCTCAATAGAGTAAATATCATGGTGAGGTGGAGGGGAGATAAGTGTTACACCTGGTTTGGTATATCTTAACTTTGCAATCAGTGGTGTAACCTTTGCTCCTGGAAGCTGTCCACCCTCACCTGGTTTTGCACCTTGTGCTACTTTAATCTGAATCTCTTCAGCCGAACGCAAGTACTCAGGTGTCACCCCAAATCGTCCAGAGGCTATCTGTTTTATTTTTGAGTTCAATTCTGGGTCATGAAGTCTTCGCTTGTCTTCTCCACCCTCACCTGAATTTGACTTTGCACCTATACTGTTCATTGCCATTGCCAAGGTCTCATGTGCCTCTTGGGAGATAGACCCCATAGACATAGCAGCCGATGAGAATCTTTTGAAAATCTGCTCTTTCGACTCAACCTCATCAACAGAGATAGCCTCTCTGTCACTTGTAAGCTCAAAGAAGTCACGAATAAACTTTTTATCTCTTTTGTTTACTAAAACTTTTAGTTTTTCATACTCAACTTTGTCGCCACTATCAGCCGAAGCTTGAATCGCTACAATAGTCGCACGTGAGAAGTCATGAAACTCTTCACCACTTCTGTACTTATAGAATCCACCTTTGTAAAGTGCTTTTGACTTTCCTTCAAAGGCATCAGTAAAGGCTTTAGCGTGGTTAGAGTTAAGTCTCTCTTCTATGTCTACATAACAGAGTCCAGATAATAAAGCATGAGAACCATTAAAACAGTCAGCTACGATTTTATCACTAAGTCCAAGTACATCAAAAAGTTTTGAATTTCTATAACTCGCTAAAGTTGAGATACCCATCTTAGACATAATCTTAAGAATTCCAGCACCAATTGCACGTCTAGCTTTTTTAAGTGCTGCTTCTACATCTTCACCCTCTTCAAGTAGCTCTGTAATGGTATAGAAAAAGAGGTATGGGTGAATGGCTGTTGCACCATAACCCAACATCAGAGCAGCTGAGTGTGGGTCAAACATCTCACCAGTAATAGGAATAATGTTGGTTAAATGTCTCAATTGAGCATTTACCAACTCTTGATTTAGACGACCAATCACCATTAACATAGGAATAACTTTTGTATGTTCACTAATATCTCTATCATCAAGGGTAATGGTTCGTATACCATTCTCTCTAACATCATGAACAATAGTATCGACTAAATTTTTAAGAGAGTTCTCTAAGTCAGATTCAAAAACAGTACTGTAGTTTTTAGCTTTATATATCTCGTTATATTTAGGGTTAGACTCATCACCAAACTCTAAAAGTAACTTAAGACGTTGTTCCGACATAATAGGCAGTGTTGTCTTTATACGTTTAGCATTATTTTCACACTCTTCAAGCACGTTTGTAATTGGTCCAAACCCAGCATTAAGACTCATAACACTCTTCTCACGTATTGGATCAATAGGAGGGTTAGTCACCTGTGCAAATTTTTGTCTAAAGAAATCAGTAAAGTTTCTCTGCTCATTAGAAAAAGCTGCTAAAGGTGTGTCGTCACCCATTGCTGCTGTGGTCTCTTTACCCTCTTGCATCATTGGGCGTATAACTTCCCTCATAAGCTCTAATGTATAGTTAAAGTAACGCTGTTTAGCCTCCATATCTTTATGTTCAACAGTATCTAACTCACCATCAAACTCATACTCTTGAAGATAGGTTGTATGCTCATTTAACCATTTGCCATAAGGTACACCTGTTTTAATATAATCATTAATCTCGGCGTTTTTAAGTACTTCCCCTGTTTTTAGGTCAAGACCCATCATCTCACCAGAGTTCAATTTACCTCTTTCTACTATCTCTTCGTCAGGTATTTTAAGTACACCATACTCTGAAGTAATCAAAAGTCTATTGTCTTTTGTAATAACATACTTCGATGGTCTTAGACCATTTCTATCAATAACACAACCAATAAATCTACCATTGGTCATACTAACAGCAGCTGGACCATCCCAAGGCTCATAACATGCACTTGTAAACTCATAAAATGCTTTTAGTTCAGCATCCATATTTTGGGCATTGTGCCATGGTGCAGGAAGCAGTGCTCTAGCAGACTTAAAAAAGTCCATACCATTGGCATGTAAAAACTCTAAAAAGTTATCAAGACTGGCAGAATCACTCATGTTGTCTTGTATAATGGCTGAAATTCGTTTTAACTCTTCGTCTGAAAAAACATCTGATTTTAAAGAACCTGTTTTAATGGCAACATTAAATCGGTTAGCCGTTACAGAGTTTATCTCACCATTGTGGGCAATGGTTCTAAATGGTTGAGCCAATCTCCACTCTGGAAGGGTGTTGGTAGAGAAGCGTTGGTGAAAGAGTGCAAATGAAATCTGAAATGCTTCATCTTGTAAATCTACATAAAACTCTTTAATATGCGTGGGCATTACCAAGCCCTTGTAAGAAAGTGTAGAACTAGAGAAAGAGGTTATATAAAGGTCACTCCCTTTTGATGCATGTTCTATCTCTTTACGTGTTAAGTAGACCATAGCATCAAATCTTTTATACGACATAATAGAGTTTGGTGCAACAAACACTTGAGTAATATTTGGTAAAAGATTCAGAGCATACTCTCCAAGGGCATCTGTGTTTACAGGCACTTCTCTTCTCATAATTATTCTCAAATCATTCGCATCACAATATTTATCAAACAATTCAAAATCTTTTTCATCTTTATTAAAAACCATAGCAATTGCATACTGTTCTGGAAGCTCAACATTCTGTTTTTTTGCTTCTTGTGCCATAAAAGTTTTTGGAATTGACAAAAGAAGACCTGAACCATCTCCACTCTTACCATCTGCTGCGACTGCACCTCTGTGCATCATTCTCTCTAGTGAAGTAATCGCATCTTCCAAATTTTTGTGAGTGGGTTTGTTGTCAATTGATGCCAATAGACCAAAACCACAGTTATCTTTAAACGACGTAAAGAGATCTTGCATAAGCCAACCTTTAATTAATATCTGTTAGGGTTACTAAAATATTCCCCCAAATTGGGTCGATAATATCTAAAAAAAGTTTAAGATTAGGTAGAGGAATGCGTGGTTTCATAATTAACATAAGAAAAGCAAAAAATGAAGATATAGTTGTTACCGTTCTTACCAATAATTCTGTCCAAAGCTACTGGAGATTCTTTGGAGCTAGGCACTCTATTTTACAAATAGGTAATTTAGTAGATTTTGAGGAGAAAGAGTCTCAAAACAATTTCATGCCTCAAATGCGTAGCCTTTCTCAACTCTCTTTTCCTTGGATTTTTTCAGCAAATCACCTTTTAATTTGGCAAAACTTTATCAAACTTTTTGAGCCACATTTTAAAGAAACCACTCAAATAGACAGTTTTTACTTTAAGCTACTCTTGAAAACTGCAAACCGATGGGAGAAACAAAATCCAAAACGTTTGGTTATAGAGGCATATATGGAACTTCTTGAGCATGAAGGGAGACTTTATGACCACGGTTTTTGTCATGTATGCGAAGAGATACTAGATGATGAGGTAGGACTTATGCGTGCTTTTTTACCTACACATCCACACTGTATTTATGCAGCACCCTTAGATAAAAAATCTATTTTCAAACTTTTCAACACAAAAAGTACAATACACATAGAAGATAAAGAGATTAACACCTTATATAACACAGTTTTAAAAGGCTTTTAACTTTTTTTGTTATAGTATGTTATTTTACTAAAAAAATAATATTAATATGGACAAACCATGAACTTTAGAACATTTTTTTCATTACTATTTACGTTTTCTATTTCCATCTGTATCACAGCTACATTTTATCCTGATATTTTAAATAATATTTTACAAAATATAAATATAAATACTTCTATTAAATTTATAGGAATAACCTCTCTTATTATCGCTATTTTTGCTTATATTGGTATGCTTGGAGCTTTCTATTTTGCATCAAAAAGAGAGAGATTAAGATTGGAAAAACTAAAAGCAGAGAGAGAAAATTTAGATAAAATTCATGAAGAGCTTAACGCTTTACGTTAAACTCTTGTTTTTAAAGCCTATAGTTCTACACTATAATCATATCTCAAACCTTAACTGTTTCGACTACGGCTTCTATTTCGGTTACGACTATTAGCACGTCTCTTCTCTCCACCACTACTTTCACCATTCCTTTTTTGTGATGAGCCTCTCTGCTGACCTCCACCACCTCGTCCTCTTCCCCCACCTTGGTTAATAGGCTCTGCTTTTATGCTTGGGTCTACTTCAAAACCCTCTACGACAACTTTTTTTATTTTTTGAGAAATCAAACGCTCTATCCCTCTTAGGTAATCATTCTCATCTACACAGACCAAAGAGACAGCTTCACCCTCTCGCCCTGCTCGTCCTGTTCGCCCGATTCTATGAACATAATCTTCTGGAACATTTGGAAGCTCAAAATTTACCACATGAGGCAACATATCTATGTCTATCCCCCGTGCAGCAATATCTGTTGCGACTAATACTCTAATCTGATTAGATTTAAAGTTCGCTAAGGCTTTGGTTCTAGCCCCTTGGCTCTTATTGCCATGAATGGCTGCGGATTGAATCCCCTCTTGCTCTAAATACTCACAAAGCTTGTTGGCTCCATGCTTGGTTCGGGTAAAGACCAAAACCTGCTTCCATGCACCCTCTTTAATAAGCTTAGAGAGTAAATTTCTCTTTTTATTTTTATCTACAGGGTGAACCAATTGGGCAATTCTATCTGCTGTTTTATTCTGAGCTGCTACTTCAACCAACGATGGGTTATGTTGAAAACCAGCTGCCAAAGCTTTAATTTCTTTTGAAAATGTTGCAGAAAAAAGCAGTGTCTGTCGATTTTTAGGAACCAAACGTACTACCTTTTTTATGTCATGAATAAAACCCATATCCAACATACGGTCAGCTTCATCTAAAACAAGGACTTCTACCTTTGAAAGGTCAACAACTTTTTGACTACAGAGGTCAAGTAGTCGCCCTGGTGTTGCCACCAAAATGTCTACCCCTTGTTTCATTATATTGATATGACGGTTAATATTTACTCCACCAAAAATCACTGTTGATTTATAAGGTAAATATTTTGAATACGTATCTACATTTTCACCAATCTGTGCTGCAAGTTCACGCGTAGGAGTTAAAATCAACGCACGTATATGACGTTTGGGTTGTCCTTTATATGTCCCAGTAGGTTTATGGTTCTGAACCATTCGTTCTAAAAGAGGCAATGTAAAACCAGCTGTTTTCCCTGTACCTGTTTGAGCAGCTGCTAAAACATCATCACCCTTTAAAACAAGTGGAATGGCTTTAGCCTGAATAGGTGTGGGTGTAGTGTAGCCAGTCTCTTTGATGGCTTTTAATATAGGCTCAGAAAGCCCAAGTGATGAAAATGTCATATAATGAATACCTTGATAATTAAGAATTGTAATAATTGAGTTAGACTTGTGGGGTCGTTTAATTGATGGAAGTATAGCAGATTAAAAAATATTTACCCTGCTATAATAAAAACTATCATCAATTACTCCATTATAAGAGACAATAAAAAAGCATAAACCATCGCCACTTCCTTAAAAGCTTCAAAACGACCACTAGCCCCACCATGTCCTGTGTCCATGTTTATGTGCATTAACAACATATTATCATCGGTCTTATAGTCACGCAATTTGGCTACCCACTTGGCAGGTTCAAAGTACTGCACTTGTGAGTCGTGTAGACCTGTGGTTACTAGCATGTTTGGGTAGGCTTTTTTCTCTACATTGTCATACGGTGAATACGCTAACATGTAGTCATAGTACTCTTTCTCATTTGGATTTCCCCATTCGTCGTACTCTCCAGTGGTTAAGGGAATAGTATCGTCTAGCATGGTTGTTACCACATCGACAAAAGGTACTTGTGCCACCACACCCTTGTAGAGTTCTGGACGCATATTTGCTATGCCACCCATAAGCATTCCCCCTGCAGAGCCACCTTGTGCAAAAAGCTTTTCTTTTGAGGTATATCCCTCTTCTATCAAGAATTCTGAACAAGCTATGAAGTCTGTAAAAGTATTCATTTTAGTAAGTAGTTTTCCATCTTCATACCAAGCTCGACCCAACTCTTCACCACCTCGTATGTGTGCTATGGCATAGACAAAACCTCTGTCTAGTAAAGAGAGTCGTGAAATAGAAAACGAAGCATCCATTGAGTAGCCATAAGAGCCATAAGCATACTGAAGTGTAGGGTTTGAGCCGTCTAAAACCAAGCCTTTTTTATAGACAATAGAGAGTGGGATTTTCTTTCCATCTTTGGCTGTTGCCCATGCTCTTTTACTCTTGTAATCATCTTTGTTAAAAGTTCCCAATACCTCAGTCTCTTTTAAGAGCTTTTTCTCTTTTGTCTGCATATTAAACTCAATGGTTGAGTCAGGGGTAGTTAAAGAGTTGTACCCATAAGAGAGCAGATGCGTATCAAAATTAAGATTGGTAGAGATATAAGCATCATAAACCTCTTCACCAAAGTCCAAATAATATGACTCATCTGTTTGGGTATTAATAATACGAATATGAGTTAGCCCATTCTGCTTCTCTTCTAAAACCAAGTAGTCATTAAAAATCTCAAAGCCTTCTAAAAGAATATCTTCTCTATGGGCAATAAGCTCCGTCCAATTCTCTTTAGATGTAGCATCTAATCCACATTCCATGAGTCTAAAGTTTTTAGCCTCATAATTGGTCTCTATTACAAATTTATTGTCTTTATGTTCTACGGTGTATTCTAAATCTCGCTCACGTTTAGCAAATACTTTAAACTCACCCAACGGTTCATCTGCTAACAAAATTTGTGTTTCAGTAGAGAGCGTAGAGTACGACTCTATCATAAGGTATTTTTTAGACTTAGATTTAGAGACCGAAACTCCAAAAGTATCATCTTTTTCATGGTAAATTTCTGTTTGTTTTTTAGAACCCAACTCATATCTAAATACTTTATAAGCTCGTAAGGTATCTTTTTCCATTTGAGTAAAGAAAAGCGTCTTGTTGTCACTTACCCAACTCGCTCCACCTGTTGTATTTTCTATGGTCTCTTCAAGCGTCTCGCCTGTCTCAAGGTTTTTAAAATAGAGCGTATAGATACGACGGCTCACCTTGTCCACCCCATAACAGAGCATGGTGTTGTCAGGGCTAATGCTCAAACCACCCACAGCATAATAGGCATGACCCTCTGCCAAAACATTAACATCTAAAAGAATCACCTCATCAGCTTCTAGCGTCTCCTTTTTACGACAATAGATAGGATAATCCTTCCCATCTTCATAACGAGCATAGTACCAATACCCATCATTCTCATAAGGTACAGAGCTATCATCTTTGACTATCTTTGCTGTTATCTCATCGAAGAGTTCTTTTTGCAAGGCTTCGGTAGGTTCAAGCATGGCTTTTGTGTAAGTATTTTCAGCATTTAAGTAGTCAATAACTTCTGGATTTTCTCGCTCATTTAACCAGTAGTAGTTGTCTATGCGTTCATGATTGTGTTTGGTTAGGGTCTTTGGGATTTTTTTTGCTTTTGGTTGGGTCATCTGTTTTCTTTTTATAGTATTGTAGCGAAAAATAAAGATATAGTCTCTAATACAATATTTTAAAGATTAAAGAACACTCTTTACTCTTTTTGATATAATTAAAATCATAAAATAGATTAGAAAGAAGAGCCATGATAAATGAGATTGAGATAGTTGAATATAAGGGTTTTAAAAATCTAAAATTAGATAATCTAAGTCAAATTAATATTATTAGTGGTGAGAATAATATTGGGAAGACTGCT
>JALUMR010000154.1 GCA_027055805.1 Campylobacteraceae bacterium | reverse complement strand
ATTAGCATAGAACATACAAACTATTATGAAAAGTTTACAAATGGCTACTACATCGTGGTAGTAGCTACAGGAGAAGATGTCTCTAAAAGTTTGAAAAAAGTAAAAAAAGAGATTTCAGATGCTTATGTAAAAAGTGTTGAAGTTTATTTGGGGTGTATGCATTAGACTTCAACCCTACTTAATAAAATCTAATTATTTTACATAAATATGCTCAAGAATAGCTATATTATAATATGTTATAAGTATAATTCATAAAAAAGGATAAATGATGAAAAAAATACTTTTAGCGTTTTTAGCGTTTGGTACATTGAGTTATGCAGGGGGGTGCCTTTTAGTTCAGTCTAATGACATGAATGTAACATGGAAAGCATATAAAACACTTGCAAAACTTGGTGTGGCTGGTCAGTTTACTTCTGTAAATTATAAAGCCAATAAAAAAGAGGGTAAGAACTTTGAAGAGTTGTTGGTAGGCTCTACTGTTTCTATAGACTTATCTAAAATAGATACAAAAAATGAGGGACGAGATAAAACTTTGGTCGAGAGTTTTTTTGGAAAGCTTAATGGGAAAACTATAGAGGGTAAAATAGTTGGGATAAAAGCAAAAAAACGTGAAAAAGGAGAACCTTATACGGGTTCGCTTGATATTAATATAAGCATGAATGAAAAATCATTGGTTATTCCTATGACTTATAATTATGAGAAAGAGAATTTTAAAGCTATAGGTACTATAGATATATTTGACTTTCAGGCGCAGGATGCGTTGAGCAGTATCAATAAAAGTTGTTACGATTTACATAAGGGAAAAACATGGAATGATGTAACAATATCGTTTGCAACTACGATAAAAGCAACCCTTTGTGATAGTAAAATAGAAGAGAAAAAAGCTAAATAATAGTATACTCCCAAAGTTAAAAAAGGATTGGATAGATGAAAGAGAGTAATAAGGTACTTTTATATGGTTTAGTAGCTTCTATTTTACTTATTTTACTTTGTTTGTATGCTCATCAAGATGAATTTATAAATGAAAAAAATGATGTAATATCAGAGTCTGAGAAGAGAGATGAACCGGTATATGATTTAGAAAGTGTACAAAAAGAGATAGCAAAAAATGAAATGTTAGCAAAGGCTGAAGTTAAAGAAAACGAGCCTGAGAAAAAAGAAATCCCTGTTAATAAAGCAACAGTTGAAGAGGCTACTGAGGAAAATGAAAACAAAACTTTTACTAAAAATAGTACTGAAGTAGAAGAGAATGCTTCACATAAAGCTGTCATGAGAACTATTTTTAAAAACAAAGAAGAGATAACACTGAGAGAACATCCAAAAGTTAAACATGTTGAGAAGATAAAAGAGGTAGACAAAAATCTTCCTATAGAAGACAATAAACCTCTTGTAGATAATGAAAAGTCTAAAAAGAAACAAGAGAAAAAGAGTACGAAAAAAGAGAAGAATAACGAAGAGTTAACTACTCCTTCTAAAACGGCAAAATCTAAGAGTGCAAAAAAAGAGAAGCATAGAAGTATTGCTTCTATTCAAAAGAGTATCTCTAAAGTTACAAGTCGACATATCTCTTTTTATAAAAACAAAGCAGAGCTTACAGGTAACAGTAAAAGTACACTAAATAAGGTAATAAAACTTTTAAAAACTGTACCTAATGCTAAAATAGTAGTTAAAGGTTATACCGATGCAAGTGGTAAAGCAAAAACCAACCTTTGGATAAGTCAAAAACGTGCTAACAGTGTTAGACACTACTTAGGAAAACATGGAATTCCACTTAAAAATATAGTAGCAAAAGGTTTTGGTGAAAGTGAACTGCTTTATGGGGACAAGCCATATAGTGCACTTAATAGACGCGTAGAAATAGAGATAAAAAGGAAATAGAATGGAAGAAATAATAGGGAAAATAGTACTGTGTTTAGTGATAGCATTGTTGTTGGGGTTTTTGATTGGATGGTTATTTGCAAAAGCACTTGGGAGTCAGGGTAATCATAAAGATGATGAACTATTTGATGCGTTAGATAGTAAGCTCGACAGTAAGTTAAGTATTGAACTTGCAGAGTTAGAGGTAAAGTATGAAAAAGAGAAGGCTATGGTCTCTGAGTATTCCATTAAAAATAGAGAATTAAAAGGTGAATTAATGAAGAAAATTTCTCTTCTTGAGAGTACTTCAAATACACTAAAAAATCTTCAAACAGATACCATATCTGAGCAAGACAAGGGTAGTACTTTTGGTGCAAACCAAATTACAGAACTTAAAAGTCTCTTAGATAAGAAAAATAGAGAACTTTTAGAGTTTGAGTCCGTATTGGTTAAGGCAGAAGAGACTATCAATGAGTTAAAGAATAAGAAGTAGACTGTTTCTGTGCATCAAGTAAGTCTAAGTGAGTTTAAAGATGCCGTAGAGAGTTTAGAACTTTTGTCTTTAACCAGTAGAGAGCATGTACGTAAAAAGTACTTGAAGCTCTCACGACAATACCACCCAGATATGGAGGGTGGCTCCACAGAAAAATTTCAAGAGATTCAAGAAGCCTATGAAATTTTAGTAGAGTATATGGATAATTTTCGTTTTGTTTTTGATGAAAATGAGTTTAAACAACAAAATCCAATTTTGGTCAATGTTGAGCAAAATTGGTTAGAGGGGCGTTAATCTTGAGGATTCTCTTTTAGCCACTCACTTATGCTTTGCATCTCTTCGATGCTTTTAGGCTTGACATTGAGTACTTCGGCGATACTTCTTACCCCCATAGAGAGTAGATATTGTAAATTGTCATCAAAGGTTGCATTTTCGATAATAAAGATATTGTCTTTATGCACTTCAAACATATACCCACCATTTGGGATAGGGGTCATAGAGAGCGTTACAGTATAGTGGTCTTTGATGATACTCTCTTTTTGTGAATACATAAGCCCTATGTTATACCCCTCATTGGCAAAACCTCTTATGGCAACGACTAAAACTTTGTTGGCTCCCTCTTTTGAAGAGTTGAAAATTCCTATAATGTCTTTGAGTGTTGAGAACCCAGGAATGTCATGAAAGAGAGACTCAACATAGTGGGCTATTTGAGTCTTAATAAGGTAACCAATGATGTATAAGATAAGAATAAAAACAAAAACTACACCAATTATCCATAAAAATTCATTGTTTTGAGGGTTAACTCCGATGAGGTTTAAAAATGAATTGACTATAAGGTCTATCTTCTCATAAAGCCAAAAGATTATCATAAGAATTGCTGCGATGGGTAGAATCCAAAATAGCCCTTGAATGGTTCTATTTTTGAATTTTTCCATGAATGTTTTTTGGGTTTCTTGGTTTTCCATATATTTCCTTTGTAATAAAATATTATAATGTTTTAAACTTTAAATAATTAATGTTCGGTGTTACCGAATCTACATTGCAATAAGCTTTAACACTTGTGAAACACCCAGACCCATAAAGGTTCCTACTATGTAGCCCATCATTGCCATAAGTACTCCAATAGGAATAAGAGCTTTATGGTAAGCACCAGCTAAAATAGGAGCTGAGGCAACGCCACCAATGTTGGCTAAAGAGGCAACCCCTAAAGAGAATAAGTCGAGTTTAAAGATTTTGGCAAAAATGACCATAACCATTGCATGAATAAGAATAATCATAAAACCAGCCATAATATAAAGAGGTGCTTGTGCAAGTTCTGCAAAGTTGGCACGTGAAGCGATGAGGGCAACGATGAGATAGAGCATGATATTTGCTAAGGGTTCGGCAGAGGCTTCTTTACTAAGGGGAGTCATTCCTAAAGCTATACCAGCTAGAGTAGCAAAGATGACTATCCAAGTGGTATTGGTTAAAAAACTTGTAGTAGGAAGTAGGGGTGCTACCTGTTGAGCTACTACGGAGACCATAAGGGCTAGACCGAGCATTATAAAAAGAGAAGGAAAGTTTATATGCTCTTTCTCTTTTTGGGTATCTAGTGTAGAGCTTAATTTTTCTAAAATGTCCCCATCTGCTTTTGTCCACTTATTAAAACGTTTTGCAAAAGGGACAAGAGCTAAAAGAATCATAACCCAAATAGCATAGTCGATAGAGTCAATAAGTAATACATACCCCATTTTAGAGTCAGGCAGTTCCAGTGCTGATTGAATAGCAACCATGTTACCCGTGCCACCCATCCATGAACCACTCAACGCACCAAAGGCTCTCCATGCCCCCTCTTCAAAGAAACCATGCATAATGGCAAACATAATGATAAATCCTAATGAGATACTAATAGAGGCTAAAAAGAAAGTAAGTAGAATTTTTTTTCCAAGTTGAAATATTTTTCGTATATCACTTTGAAGAAGCATTAAAAATATCATGGCAGGAAGAAGGTTTGACTTAAAGGCTTTATAGGCAGAGTTTATCTCATCGGTTTCCTCCCATAGACCTAAAGTAGAAAGGGTCATTACCAAAAAGTATAAAATAACGATGGCAGGTAAGTATTCAAAAAAGTTGGCTTTTGTTTTAGTTTGTATGTATACAAGCATTGAGGCTATAAAAATTAAAAGGCTTAAGTAGGGAAAGGCTGTTGTAATCATTTGTATTCCAGTTTTTAATATATGTAATTATATCAAAAACTCTTTTCTTAAAGTTTTTTGATTATAATAAAGTTATCAAAGGAGTTTACATGTCATTAAGTATGAATATTGATAAGCTTTTAAATAGCAATGAAGAGGTTTTTGAGAATATATTAAAAAAGCTGTTCATGGAAAACTTATCAAATAGTAAAAAAGAGTTAGCATCAAGATATAAATTTAATAAAAAACTTTATGAAGCCATAGAATATACACTTTTAAAACTTAAAAAAGAAGAGGGAGTTATTAGTAGATTTCTCTATAGCTCTTTTGGAGTAGGTAAAAAGAAAAATAAGCGTAGAAAACATCTTATTTTATTAGGTACACAATTGAATACAGAGATAGATAATCTTGAAAAAAATATTCAAAGAGTTAAAATTTACTATGAAAACGCTGTTAGTAGTTCAATAGCTCTCACCAAGCTTAGTGAGAGTTTTGGTAAAAAGGTCTATATGATAGAAGATGATGCTTTAGCAGATAAGTGTAATAAATATTTAAGAAGAACATATATCTATACAGATGAGGTAAATAGGTCTAAAAAAGATTTGGATTTAAAGAGTATTTTTTTAGAAAGTTCATTGGATAAATATAAAACTTTATTGAAAAAAATACCACGCTATCAAGAGCTACAAAATGAAAAACATCTCTTAGAAAATAAAAAATAGTTCTACTCTAATTCAGCCAATTGAGGAGTATATTTTTCCTCAATTGCATCCAATTCATTAGACGCTATTTCTAAGCGTTCAAAGAGTTCATCAATTTCAGCTTGAAGTTTTCCTATATTTTGTGAGGCTTCTATCATGCTAGAGTTATCAGCAGTGTTTGAAGCTTCTGTTAGCTTTTTATTTTCACTCTCTAGTTGCTCTTCAAGCTCCATGATTTTCTCTTCACAAAACTCTAGCTCTTTCTTATGTGGAGCGTTCTCTTTACTTCTTGCTATTGTTAGCTCTTTTTTAAGGCGTTTTTTCTCTTTGTTGTCGATTTTTGGTTTGGTTGTTTTGCTTGGTTTTGGGTCGACACATCGGTCGACCCCTACACTCTCCTCTTCCCAACCTATTTTTTCCAAGAACTCATCATAGTTTCCATCAAAATATTCTGCTCCACCCTTATGAAAAATAATCAATGCATCAGCCAAACGTCGTAAAAGCATCTCAGAGTGGGTAACCATTATAGTTGAGCCTTTAAACTTCTCTATAGCAGAACAGAGTGAGTCTATGGAGTACATATCTAAGTGGTTGGTAGGTTCATCTAGTAGCAGTAGGTTAGCCTCTGTAGCGATGATTTTACCAAGCATTACACGGCTTCTCTCTCCACCTGAAAGTACAGAAATTTTTTTGTCAGCTAACTCTCCTGAAAACATCATGGTTCCACAGATGCTTCTAGTCTCTGCAATGCCAAGCTTTAGACTTACAGAAGAAATCTCATCTATAATGGTCGATGAGGTGTTGAGTCGTTCTATGTTGGTCTGTCCAAAGTGTGCCATGCTGGTAGAGGGGTGAAACTTTAGCTCTCCACCTTGTTGTGGAAGTTCTCCTGCTATGTAGTTAAGTAGGGTAGATTTACCTTTACCATTTTTACCAATAATAGCTAAAGTTTTTCCATTTTCTAAAACAAAGGAGACATCGTTAAAAAGCTTTTCATCTTCTTTATATCCAAAACCTAAATTTTCAGCACGTAGATTTATCTTAGCTGGGGTCTCTTTGTAGTTGAAGCTAAAGTTTAGGTTGCTCTCACTCTCTAAGCTCTCCATGTCGTCCATTTTATCAAGAATTTTCTGTTTAGATTGAGCAAGAGTAGCTGTTGAAGCTCTTGCTTTGTTTTTAGCTACGAACTCCTCTAACTCTTTTCTTTTTTTCTCTTGATTTTGTCTAGTTTTTTCGTAAGTCTCATCACTAAGAGCAAGTGTCTCATCATATTTTTTAGTATTACCTTGAATGATGTGTAGTGATTTTCTCTGAATTCCCATAGTATGTGTAGTAACGGCATCCATAAATTCACGGTCATGGGTAATGAGAATAACCTCACCATCAAAAGTACGAATAAACTGCTTAAGCCAACGCAAGGAGAGTAGGTCAAGGTAGTTGGTAGGTTCATCGAGTAGTAGCATGTTGGGTTCAGTTGCTAGTAGTTTAGCAAGGTTTATACGTATTTGGTAACCACCTGAAAAGCTTAACGGATCTTTTTCTAAATCTTCACTTGTAAAGCCCAACCCAAAAAGAATTTTTTCTATTTTATAAAAATTATACTGCTCTTCTTCACTTAAAACCAAAGAGCACTCTTCTCTCACTGTTGGTTCAGTAAATACTAAGTGCTGTTTTAATGTTCCTATTTTATAGTTTTTGGGAATAGATACATCGCCACTATCATGGCTCTCTTCATCTAAAATAATTTTAAATAGTGTAGATTTACCTGAACCATTACGCCCTATAAGTCCTATTTTTTGGTTAGAGTTCATTTTTAGGTTAAGGTTTTTAAAGAGTGTCTGTCCACCGAAGCTTTTGCTTAGATTTGTTAGTTGTATCATTGGGTTCC
>JALUMR010000153.1 GCA_027055805.1 Campylobacteraceae bacterium | reverse complement strand
AAAAATGCTCAAATTTTATCAAGAGGTCATAAAGCCACTTGACAGAATATATATAGAAATTTTTGAGGGCGATAGTTACGACTTTAAAGAGAACAACGACTTTTCAGAACGTGGTTTCAACACCATTATGGAAGTTCAAAAAAAGCAGATAACAGCCGTGGAAAATATGAATGAAGATTATATTTTTGTTGATAGAACGCTACTTGGGTACTACGCGATGTTTGAGAAGATGGAAGCAATCATTGATACACGGTTTGCTCAGAAATTGGTTAGATATTAAAAGGAGAAAGAGATGCAAAATAAAGAAACCCTAAAAGAAAAATTAGACAAAGCAAAAGGTGTCATCCCAAAAGAAGAGATTGTACTCAATCCCATTTTAAAAAATAAAACTTTTGCATGGATTATATTTGGCATAAGTATTTCTATTATGTTCATAAAGAACTTTCTGAGTATGAGTTATTTGGTAGGAGCTTGGGACATTATAGTCTATTTATTGCTTTTAACTCCATTAGCCTATTTGGCTTGGAAAAAGGAGCTGAAAAATGAACATATAAAGTGGTTTTTCCCTCTGCTTTTACTGATGATATGGGATATGTTTTACTACAGTAATGATTTGGTGCAAAATTTTGTGCCTTTGTTTTTTTACTTGTTGCTTATTACGCTCTACTTCAACTCTATGCACAAAGTACACTCTTTTTATCAGACACTTTTAGTTCGTAGTGAGTTGCCGTGGAGGGGGATTAGCTATATCAAAGATTTTTTAGAAAACTTATTTGTTCGAGAGTCGGACAAAAAGCTCTATGCACGAATCTTTTTTGCCATTTTGATTACCATACCCTTTTTGGTGGTTTTTGTATCGCTTCTCTTCTCTGCTGATGAGAATTTTAGAGGGGTTTTAACTCAGATGTTTGATTTTGAGTTGGGTTTTGAGTTGAGATACTTTTTGACTGTACCTCTTTACTTTATACTCTATCTACTTCTTTTTATCTACGGCTCTTCTAACCATAAAGATAGAACAAATATAACAAAAACCAAGTCACTGGATATGCTAATAGTAGGTATCTTCTTGGGAATGATAAATCTACTCTTTGCACTTTTTATAATGGTTCAGATACCTTTTTTATTGGGTGAGCCAAATCTACCTGCTCACACCACACTGGCAGAATTTGCACGAGAGGGCTTTTTTCAACTGATGATGGTGATGGGCATAGTTTTACTTATCTTCTTGTTTATTATGAGACGTTTTAAGGGTGAAAAAGTAGCCATATTTATGCTCGGTGGACTATTGATTGAGACTGTTATCATGGGCTTGGTATCACTTAAAAAGATGCACCTCTATCAGAGTATAAAAGGGGCAACGGTAATGCGTTACTATGTGGAGTGGTTTGACTACTTTTTACTCATCGTTTTAGTGGTGGGTGTACTCTTCTTAATTAAAAAACTAGAGTTTAGAAAACTGCTTAATGTGGTAGCCGTTTTGGGTATGTTTGCCTTTGGTTTGGTTATCTCATTAAATGTAGATGGAATGGTCGCTTCGCATAATATCGAGAAGTTTAAAGATAAGCCAAATGAGTTGGATAAGAATGCCATTTCAAGACTATCTATAGATGCATTACCTATGGTGCAAGGAAGTGATATTTCGATTGATACCTATTATAAAACTACGCGAGATTGTGAGAAGTTTTCAAATTATCATCTTGGATACTGTTTGAAGCTTTCTAAGTATGGAACAAAGCACTATAAA
>JALUMR010000152.1 GCA_027055805.1 Campylobacteraceae bacterium | reverse complement strand
CCTTTTTTACTCTTTGCTTTTGTCATTTTAGGCTTTTTAAGTAAAGCTGGTGTTGTCCCTATGCATGTATGGTTACCCTATGCCCACCCGAAAGCTCCTTCACCTGTCTCTGCATTAATGAGTGGGGTTATGCTTAAAGTGGCACTCTATGGAATGATACGATTTCTCTTTGATGTGTTATATCCTTGGCCATTAGAATGGGGTATTACCATCTTAATTTTAGGTGCTATCTCCTCTTTAGTAGGGGTACTCTATGCCTTAAGTGAACACGACATTAAAGCACTTCTTGCCAATCACTCTATTGAAAATATTGGTATTATCTTGATTGGATTTGGAATGGGCATGATTTTTGATACCTTAGGATTAAAGACCTTAAGCTCTTTTGCCTTTATTGCTGCACTTTTCCATATTTTTAACCACATGAGCTTTAAATCCCTTCTATTTATGGGTGCAGGGAGTATTTTACATCAAACCCATACCAAAAACATGGAACACTATGGAGGGTTAATTAAATCAATGCCCGTAACAGCCTGGACTTTTTTAATCGCCTCTATGAGTATCTCAGCTCTTCCTCCTAGCAATGGTTTTTTAAGTGAGTGGATGATTTTTCAATCACTCCTCAACTCTAGTGCTGTAACCATAATGGAACTGAAATTGGCAATTCCCTTTGCACTCTTTGCCTTAGCCCTTACAGGAGGATTGGCAATTGCCTGTTTTGTGAAGGCCTATGGTATTACCTTTTTAGGACTGCATCGTAGCGAAAATGCTCAACATGCAAAAGAGGTAAATCCTTTGATGCAAACAGGTATGGTTTTAATGACACTAGTTGTACTGTCATTAATGCTCTTTACTCCTTGGTTTATTGGCTACTTTGACCTTGTGATTCAAGATTTTAACCACACCTCTGTTTATGATATTATCTTTAGTCATGGAATATGGCAAATTCACTCTGTTAGTAGCAATGGAGGGGTAGTCTCTCCACTTATTTTGTTAGGATTACTGCTCTTTATTACCACTATGCTTTATGGTATTGGGCGTATTTTTAAGAGTACAATACGCTACCACCATAGTTGGGCTTGTGGCTATCAAACAAACGCATCAACCCAATACAGTGCAACAGGGTTTGCAGGTCCCATTAGACGCTTTTTTGCATGGCTCTATGGACATGATGAAAAACTCAAAACCGTTACACTATCTAACAAAAATAAAACAACCTATGATGAGTCATTTTTTGAAGTGCATGTAGAACCTCTCTTTGAGTCCACACTCTATAAAAGTGTGGTTAAAGTAACTCGTCTTATAAGCTATTATATCTATCGCTTTTCCTATTTTGAACAACATCAACACTACAGTGGTATAATCTTTTCTTTACTACTTTTTGTACTGTTTAGTTACCGTATTTTTATGGGAGAGTTCAGTTGGCTCTCTTTTATTATAGAGCTTGTTATGATGAGTATTGTGACAAAAGTTTTAATTTTAGGAGATAAAAAATGATACTCTATATCCTCACTATTTTACTACTGCTACTAATCGCTCCTTTACTGACAGGATTGATTAAATCTATTAAGATGTTTCTACTCTATAAACGACCTGTCTCTATCTTTCAACCTTATGCCAATTTTAATAAACTGCTTGTAAAAGAGTTGGTAATTAGCCATGAGAGTAGTGCCATTACGCATCTTGCTCCATGGATGATACTCTCTCCTCTATTAGTAACTTTACTCTTTTTACCTCCTATTTTTCAAGGGGCATACTATATTGGATTTGTGGATGCCTTTACGATTATTGGTCTACTTTCATTATCAACTTTTTTTCTTATGCTTTTAGGACTCGATGGTGGTAATGCCTTTGGAGGAATGGGAAGCAGTCGTGAAGCCTTTATTGCAAGTTTGGTAGAACCTGCTATGGTGTTAACTATCTTTAGTGTAGGACTGATTGGTAAAAATTTAGGGGTAGGCAATGTAGCCTTAAATCTCTCGACACACTTTCCCGTGGAACACGCTGCAAGTTTCCTGTTTGCTGGACTGAGTTTTTTTATCCTTTTATTGGCTGAAAATGGACGCTTACCCATTGATAATCCTGAGACACATCTTGAACTGACCATGGTACATGAAGCGATGATTTTAGATATAAGTGGTCTTTATCTTGCCATTATTGAGATGGCAAGTAGTCTTAAATTTGTGATTTTCTCTTCACTTTTTGTAACACTGTTTATCCCCTATGGTCTTAACCTTATTGCACCTCTTGCTCTGTTGGTTTTTGTGGGTAAGCTTATTTTAGTATCAATGGTTGTTGCACTTATTGAAGTCAATGGAGCCAAACTAAGACTCTTTAAAGTTCCTAATCTCTTAGGTATTGCTATTGTCTTTGCTTTTCTATCTTTAATTACTTTTTATCTTCTAGGGGTGTAACATGATTGATTTTTTTATTGGACTTTTTTTAGCATCGTTTATAGTGGCACTCTTTAGTGGACGACTCTACAAACTCATATTTTGGTATGCTTTCAATGCATTGACGTTAGGGATTATAACCTTATTGGTAGGTGCTCAAATTGATGACATAGCATTAATCATTAGTGGTAGCATTACGCTTATTCTTAAAGCTGGAATTATCCCTTTTATCTTGAAACGGAGTGCTAAAAGATTTCATCTAAAACGCGAAATCACCTCAAACATACCCATTCAATACAGTATTTTACTGGTTCCCTCAATTATTATCTTTACCCTCTATTTGGCTGAACCCATGAGCAGTATGATTGGTGTTAACAGCCAATACATTGCCATTAGTATCTCCTCTTTTTTCTTGGCACTGATATTGATGATTGAACATAAAAATATTGCTCCAAAGATTATTGCTTTTTTAATGATGGAAAATGCCCTCTTCTTATTGGGAACAACAGCCACTTATGGTATGCCCATGTTTATAGAGTTGGGTATATTTATTGATGTGATGATTGCCATTGTTATTATTAATTTACTCTTTAAAGAGGAGGCTATCCGATGATACTTTTTTACCTTATTGCTCCTGCATTGATAATGTTTGTGTTATCCTTTTTACACCACCGTTTACTCAATCGTATTCTTCCCATTACGACACTGATGATTTTAATCCCTATTGTCTATCTCTTTGGATTGGAAAAGCCATATACGATTATTGGTAACTACTGGGTTGCGACACAACTCAATAGCTATATCTTACTCATCTCCTCGATTGTTGCTATTGGTGTGACCTTTGCACTGGTGACCCTTAAACGGCGTGTACGTATTGAGAATAGAAGTTATGTCCTATTTTATCGTTTTTTTGCCCTCTTTTGGATTGGTCTTATTATCTCTATTCTCGCCAATAACATGGGGATTTACTGGATAGGTTTAGAGATGGCGACACTTAGCACCGTCTATATGATTAAGACAAACCAAAGTAAACATGCCTCCAAAGAGGCATGGAACTACATGATTGTAGGGGCAATTGCCATTTCACTCATTTTATTTGGCATTATTCTTATCTATGCGAGTGCCAAACCAATACTGGGTGAAGATGCCATGAACTTTGCACTGCTTCAAGAGCATATTAATGAGATAAAGAACCCTTTTCTTTTTGAACTTGGCTTTGTCATTGTGAGTTTGGGTATGTTTATTAAAATGGGCTTTTTCCCTATGAATTTATGGTTAGCCAATATTGAACGAGCCTCTTTTTACCCTGTTGCAGCACTCTTTAGTGGGATTTTAGAGAGTGCTATTTTAGTAGGATTTTTTCACTTCTCTACCATCGCCATAGAGATAGATAGAGGAGCAACCTTTAGTTTTGTCTTTATCTATCTTTCGTTAACCCTCTTTCTTGTTAGTTTTCTTATCTATCGAAGTAAAGATTTTATGCGACTCTTTAGTTTGAGTGGTGTTGAACATATGATATTGATTATTCTCTTCTGGATTAGTGGAGGATACTACGCAGCCCTATTGCATTTTGGTGCTCATGCTTTTTTAAAACCAGCTCTTTTCCTTAGCACAGGAGTACTCGAATCTAATGGTCAATACAAAATTTCTGGAACACTACGAGGCTATCAAGGTTGGAGAGGGAAAAGCTTTGCCGTAATAGTCGGACTATTCCTCTTAGCCATTATCGGTTTGCCTCCAAGTCCTATGTTTTTTAGTGAAATTTATGGATTTGAAGCCATTATTCATTTAGCCAATCAAGAAGATTATTACTTATGGATTATTGCTGCTCTTATCGTGTTATTACTATTACTCTCGATTATCTTCTATAAATTTATCGAAATTTATCAATCAATGCGATATGAAGGTGAAGCAGAATCTAAGATTGTTTATACCAATGAGTGGTCGTTTGCTCTTCTTTTTCTTCTGGCAACTTTAACACTGCTACTACCACAAACAACAACTTACCTAAAGGCTATTTATGGATAGATTACTGGCACGATTTGCACAAGAGGTTGATACTGCTGTAGAAATTGTTACGATTTATGAGAAAGCAGGTATTCAAAAAGAGTTGGTTGATGAAGAATATTTTTTATCACTTCAATCTACCCATCCAAGTTCTGCATGGTTTGAACGAAAAATCCATGATGATTTTGGTCTAAAAATTGCCAAGGGCTATGATAATAGACCTTTTTGGCAGCATGAAACCATGCCATCCATCACAGCAATGAAAAAATCTTTTCAAGCGACCAGCCAAATTGAACGTAGCACTACCCCACAACCCTATCGTTATAAAACCATTAAAGGAGAGGGTGTTTTTCAAGTTTCAGTAGGACCTATTCATGCTGGAATTATTGAACCAGGACATTTCCATTTCTCTCAAGCTGGTGAACAGATACTCCATTTAGATATACGCCACGGCTACAAATATCGAGGTATAGAAAAGATGTGTGAAGGTAAATCGCTTGATGCACTCTTTCCCCTACTGTCACGTGTCAGTGGTAATGAGTCTATTGCCTATCAAATAGCACTCTATCAACTGAAAGAACAAGCCTTAAAGAAAGAGATAACCCCTAACTTAACCCATGCTATTTTGTTGGAGTTGGAACGATTGGTGCATCACTGCACCGATATTGGATTTATCCCTAACGATGCAGGGTTTGGAGCAGCGTTAAGCATGGCAAGTCTTTTAGCAGAAGAGAGTAAACGCATACTTTTCACCCTCACTCAAAGCCGTTTTGGATTTGAGAGCATTGGAAAAGATATTGCTCTACAACATAAAAAGAATGAATTACAAACCTATATAGATAAGATGAATAGTGAGATTCAATGGTTTGAAAATTGGATTATGGATATTCCCTCACTCTGGGATAGATTAGATACAACGGGTATTTTAACTGCCAAACAAGCCTTACTCTACGATACTGTTGGTGTGGTGGCACGTGCTAGTGGCTTAAAACTAGATAGACGAGACAGCTCTTTTTATCGCCATTATGGTTATGCACTTCAACGAGAAAAAAAAGGTGATGTCGCAGCACGTTTTATATTACGTATCAAGGAGATTAAAAATAGTCTAAAAATAATAGAAAATATGCTTAATGATGTGACAGAGTATCAAATTATCGAAGAGAAAACCTATCATGATGGGGAGTATCTCTCTTATGTTGAGAGCAGTATTGGTGAATTAATGATGTATCTAAAACTCAAAGAGGGCGTGGTGGAGAGACTCTTTATACGTGACCCCAGTTTTATCAATTGGCAGGTACTTCATCTTATGATGCCCCGTGATATTATTGCTGACTTTCCACTTATTAATAAAAGCTGTGATTTGAGCTATGCAGGAGCTGACCTATGATAAAATTTTGGAAAAAACGAATTCAAAACAAACTTTTAACCGAACATCTGACACATGATAAAACCTTAAGTACCCTTCAAAAAGAGCTTAAAAGTAGCATTGCAAAACAGTTTGCTTCATCATTAAACATACGAATGGTAGACAGTGGCAGTTGTAATGCCTGTGAAAGCGAATGCAATGCCCTTAGTAATCCCTACTACAACTTGGAGCGTTTAGGTATTCAGTTTGTTGCAAGTCCACGACATGCCGATGTACTTTTGGTTAGTGGGGTCAATACCTTTAACATGCACCCTCATCTTCTTGATGCTTATGCCCAAATGCCTAGCCCCAAATATGTGATTACCATAGGAGATTGTCCCCTTACAGAAACTTCTGTTTACGAAGATAGTTTTGCCATTGTAGGAGATGTTGCAAAACATCTCCCTGTAGCTCATCATATCTCGGGGTGTCCTCCTAGCCCCGATGAAATTATTGTGGGGTTGTTGGAGTTTCTAAAAGGTTTGGATAAAAGTTAAATTAAGCAATTGTAATAATATTTTAGTATACTTTCTACATGAACTTAAAAAAATCTCTAAAGCCCATAAAAAAGAAAATTCAGAACAAGGACAAACTCTACAATACCATTCGTAGAGTTTATACTCACCTCTCTGAACTTTCTAATGATGAGATTTTAGACTATTACCATGTAGCTTCACTTAAAGAGCTTGAACATCATATTGAACATATTAAAACAGTACTTAAACTTCAAATAGAGAACTATGAAGAGGAGCTAGAACAAGTAGATGCTTGTTTCTGTTTAGACTCATATGGTGATTTTAAATACCTCTATCTACAAAAAAAAGAGGCAGAGGAGCAGATAAAATTTACGTTAAAAACAAAACGAATCAAATTAGCCCTCTACCCTTGCCCTTTTCATTGTGGTTGGCATTTAACAAAGATATAATACATTATGAAATCATTTACAACGCAAAAGCTACTAGAAATCACCACTTGGATAGAGAAAGAAGTTCAAACAAAAAAGATGCTATCTTTTCAAGTTTTAAATCCTGACAACAACTCTAACGCCATAGGATACAAAGCATGGGTTAACTTAGCTGAACTGTACCATTGTAAAATGCTTACACCTCTAATAATCAATGAACAAACCATACAACTCACTTTTAAAAAACTCAATATAAATGACTCTTTTCACGCTGCTCCCATAGAAAACAGAGAAGAAAAATATGGAATAGAGTCTAAATTTTTTCACATCAATAAAAATGAAGAACCCACATTTTTACATGCTTATAAAAAAGCCTTAGAGGCTGTAAAAATTCAAAATAGAAAACAGGTTTTAAACTTGGGCATTAACAAAGGTGATGAGTTTGAGCTGATAGAGCAGTTACTAACAAAAGAGCAATTTAATACTATAAAGTTTATAGGTATTGACCATTCACAAA
>JALUMR010000151.1 GCA_027055805.1 Campylobacteraceae bacterium | reverse complement strand
AAACTGCATACCAAGCGTTATTTGCACTTAACTGAAGATATTCACTACTCTAAAGGGATGCTCTGTCAAGATTGTCATACCTCTAACGACATGCATGGTGATGGCTTTATGACAGGGGCAAACCTTGGGGCTGTGGAGATAGAGTGTCAAGATTGTCATGGAACGACTAAAAAATACCCTTGGGAGCTACCGTTAGGCTACTCTGATGAGTTTGATACCAAACCCAAAACAGGTAAAGCTAGAGGAACCATAACAACTTTGGCAGAGTATTTAAAAAAAGGTGCTATCCCTAAAGATAAAGGTGATGGCTTCTTGCTAAGTGCCAGAGGAAACCCTATGACTAAGGCTGTGCGTCATGGTGATAAGGTTATGATGCATTTGGCTTCAGGGAAAGATATAGAGTTAAAACCTCTAAAACTTTTAAAAGAGGAGAAGAAACTCTCTAAAAAAGCACTGGTCGCTATGGATAAAATAGAAGCCCATACCGACAGACTAGAGTGCTACACCTGTCACGCTACTTGGGCTCCTCAATGTTACGGCTGTCATGTCAAGATAGACTACTCAGAGGGAAAACAGAACCCTGACTACCTAAAGGCTTCTAAGTATCATGATGCTCACGGTATGACAGGTGAGAAGAACTTAAAAGATTTCTTGGTTGATGGTAAAGTAACCGAAACACGCTCTTACTTGCGTTGGGAGAACCCTGCACTGAGCCAAAATGGAGAGGGGCGAGTTTCACCGACCATTCCAGGGTGTCAAGTGACCATTACCGTCATAGGAAAAGATGGAAAAGCAAAACTTCAAAACCATATTGTCAAGATTCCAAATGTTGAAGGAGCAGGGGCAGAGGGGCAAAATGCTATTACGATGTCACAAGTTAATCCTCATACCATTACGAAAAAGTCACGAACCTGTGAGAGTTGTCACAGCTCTAAAAAAGCGTTGGGTATGGGTATTAACGGTGGTAAGTATTTTGGTGACCAGAGTAAAACAGCAGTGATAGACCTCATGACAACCGAGGGTAAGGTATTGCCTAAGAAAACAGATGAGCAGATACCTTCCATACCAAACCTAAAATATGACTACTCTGTAATGATAGATGAAAATGGAACACAGGTTCAAACGGTGGATAACCACTGGAAATTGGCAAACCCTCTAAGCCCAGAGACACGAGCCAAACTTGACCGTCAAGGGGTATGTTTTAGCTGTCACCAAAGCATACCAGATGGAGATTTGGCAATATCGACCATGAGCCATGTAGCCAATATGACAGGCTTAGAGATAGATAATGAGTTTCATAAAAAGATACTGCATAAAAGCATAAAAATCTCGGCTTGGGTGCAGGTTGGGTTGCCACTAATCTTTGGATTGATTGGGTTTATTTGGTGGAGACGACGAAAAAAATGAGTAATTTTATAAATAAGGAATTTAATGACAGATAATGTAACAGCAATAGTTAGAATGGAAGAGGGATATATGAGATTAACTTTAGAGTATATAAATCCTATGTTTAAAACAAATATATGTAAAAACATAGCTGAAGTAGAGAGTAATTTAAAGATGTATCCAGAGGTTTTACATAGATATGATAGTGAAGAAAAATGTTTTACTAGCGTAGAGTTTTCAGGAGACGATTATACTTGTGACCGTACCTGTGGAGAGTTTATAGATGAGGTTGTAAATGGCTTAGATATTAAAGAGTTTGTAAAAGATTAGTTGTGGAGTATGAATAGTTAAAACTATTCATACGGGTCAGGATACTCCCCTGTGGCATCGTATATCTCCTGTGCATAGGGGTCAGGTTCATAATTAACGGGTTCAGAGTTTTCATAAGGGTCAGGATATACCTCTTCATTCGTAGTATTGTTTTCATCTTCAATACTTGTGTCGTTATTATAAATATCTCCCTCTTCTTCATTGGAAAAATAAGCTTCATCTCCTTGTTCCGTATAAACTTCTGCTTCTTGGGTATTATATGAATCATTATCTGTTTCTACAGAATTAGAGTTGTTTTGATAAACAACATCAGTGGAATTTTTCTTAGGTATGTTGTATTTTTGGTCAATAAAAGCATTAATATATTTGGTAACTCTATCTTTTGTCTCTTTATCTTCTATACGGTAAGCCCATCGTGATACTTCTTGAAAACTCCAATCTTCAAAATGGTAATTGGGAAACTCCTCTTTCCATTGAGCAAAAGCTTCATCTTGATTTAACTCTTGAGAATTTTTCAGTATTTCAAGCATATCTAGTAGGGGTTTTGTATCGGGTGAATCGGACATAAACTTTTTTGCTAATTCTACATAGTTATCACTTTCATTGTTGGTAATGAGGGCAAGTTCAATATTGTTTAAAATAGAAAACTGAACATTTTCAGGAAGTTCAGTTGTCCCATCTCTATCTTTATATTTCTCAATAACTTTATCGAGCGTCTGCATGGCTTCTTCATCATTTTGACCCATAAGTTGAAAACTTTTACTGATAAGTAGAGACTCGATTTTTTCTTGAATATTTTTATCACTGTTTTTTTCAAATCTACTAATGAGGTTATTGTATATTTCAAGGCTTTCATCATTGGGTAAAAGATAAGCGAGTTGTAGTTTGGCATCTATATAATATTGTATAAATTCACTATTATCACTTTTCTCAAATCTATTAATAATTTTTGTATAGGCTTCTATTGCCATATCTTTTCCATCATTATCATTCATGTAGGCTTGATATATGTACCCTTGAGTCATACATGCCGATACAAAATGTTCTAGTAATTGAGGGTCATTGGTTTTGACTGTTTTTTTAATAATAAGATTATATATGTTTAGTGCTTCTTCCCATTTTGATTTTTCGAGTAACTTTTCTGCTTTTTTTAATAGTGATTCTATTTCCTCATTTGGTTTATTGGAAGATTTGACTGTTCTTATTTGAGTTTTAACTGGTGTTGTCTCTTTTTTTAAAACTTCATCTTTTGAAGTTTTAATAGTAGTATCTTTGGTAACTATTTTCTGATTTGTCTCAGAAGTACCTAACAGCATAAATCCTATGACCATTAAAATAAGTGTAAATAAAATTAACTTTTTCATTATTGCTCTCATTCCTCTTAAATAATAAATTAAATATTATTATATATAATACCATAAAGTTATTAGAATTGTTTCTCTTTTTTAATAGTCTGTTTTTTTATATTGATATTAATTAGAATAAAAATATTTATATTGTATAATATTCTATATTACAAATCCCTATATAACAAGCATATAAGAATATATCAAATTTTAAAAATTACACACTTTTGACACGTTTGATAGGTATACTTTGGACATGAAAGAGATAAGTTTTTTATTCCTATTTTAGTTTGTCTCTTTCTAGCTTCTACGTAATATATTTATTTCCCACAGCCAATTAGGCACGGTAGGAGCATTTAAACTTCATTAATATTCACAAGTTATAATACAAACATGACAAATATTCTAATGATAGAAGATGATGTAGAGTATGCAGAGCTTCTTAGCAATTTTTTAGCAAAATACAATTTAAAAGTTACAAACTATCAAGACCCATATTTGGGTTTAAGTGCTGGTATAGAGAAGTATGATTTACTTATTTTAGACCTTACTCTTCCTGGAATGGATGGGTTAGAGGTGTGTAAAGAGGTGGTAAGTAAGTATGATATTCCTATTATTATCTCTTCTGCACGTTCAGACATTACTGACAAAGTGATAGGTTTGCAACTAGGAGCAGATGACTACCTACCTAAACCTTATGACCCCCAAGAGATGTATGCACGTATTATGTCACTGCTTAGACGTTATAAAAAGATAAAAGAACATGCAGAGCCTACAGCATATGCATTAATGTTGGATAGTAATGAAGAGGATGTTTTACTCAATGGTAAACGTATAGATTTGACTCCTGCCGAGTTTGTTCTAATAAAGTTACTCATAAAAAACAGAAACATGACAGTCTCTAAAGAGCAGGTACTCTATGAGTCACAAGTTTTAGAGTCAAGTTCAGATGGTTCTTTAGCCGTTATATTAAATAGACTTAGAAAGAAGTTGGGCCCAGAAGTCAACATAAAAACAGTTCGTGGTGTAGGTTACAAACTGCTATCGTAATGAGGATGCCATATGACACTCTATAATAAAATACGTATTATTTTTCTTATGGCAATAGTACTCTTAACGGCATTTTTTATCTCTTATTTTTATATTCAAAAAAGTAATCACCTTGAGGAGAATGAAAAGCGTTATATTCAAACAGCACTCTTTTCTATAAAACATTTTACCCAAAGTAGTACCAGTGGTATGCCTCTTAGTTTTAATGATAAAAACTACCAATTTTTTTTAAAAGAGAGTGATTTTGAACTGATTAAAAATGAGGAGATTCATTATATAGGTCAACACTCAAACCTGTTATTTAAACGTCCACTTCAACGAACAAAGTTTATGATATGGAGCTATAAAGATGACCTCTATTTATTTATTGTTCACCCTGAATTTAAGCTCTTGTTACGTGATACTCAAAAACCTACTTTCCCTAGAAATACGCTATTTACCTACTTGCTCTCTTTACTTTTTTTATTGGGTTTATATTTTTGGTTAATTAAAAGTTTAACTCCTTTAAAGACACTACATAGAAAAATCCAATACGTAGCAAAAGGAGATTTATCGGTCTCTTTTAAGAGTGAAAAGCACGATGAAATAGCCCATGTATCCAATGCCTTTGATGATGCTTTACGTAAGATAGAGTCACTCATAAATTCACGACAACTTTTTTTACGAACCATTATGCACGAGCTAAAAACCCCCATAGGAAAAGGAAAACTTCTCAATGAGTTTTTAGAAAATCAAACGCAACGAGAGAGTTATGATGCTATATTTGAACGTTTAGAACTGCTTATAGATGAGTTCTCAAAAATAGAGCAGATGCTCTCCTCTTCATACACGTTAAAACTCTCTTCTTATAATGTTCGTGAGATGATAGACCAAGCTTTAGAGTTGATGATAATGAGTGAAGAGGAGATAGAAAAACAGGTAAAAATAACACAAATAGAACCTTTTGTTTTAAAAACTGACTTTGAACTCTTCTCATTGGGTATTAAAAATCTCATAGACAATGCTCTTAAATATTCACCCAATCATAAGGTAAGCATTAAAATCTATAAAGATAGAGTTGAAATTTCAAATGAAGGTAAGCAGTTTACCGAAAACCTAGAGGAGTACACTCAACCCTTCAACCCAAAAGGTCATGGGCTTGGCTTGGGACTTTATATTGTTCAAAATATTATGAATTTGTTGAAGTTGAAAATATTTTATAACTATAAAAATAAAGAAAATGTCTTTATAATTAAAGAGCTTTAAGAATCTGAGCCACACCCTCAGAACTACCATGTCCAAGATATGCCCTTAACTCTTTGGCTTTCTTGGCAAATATGCTTCTGTCTGTCTCATGGTACTCTTTTAGTAAATTCTCAACTGTAACCTCTTCTTGTAGCAACTCTTTGTGTAAGGTTGTGTTGTTGTAGTGGGTTAAGATGATGTTTGCTAAGCCTACTTGGGTGATGCCTAAAAGTTTTGTTCCTATGAAAAAGTCAATTTTTTTAGCGATGTAGCTTAGGGTAAATGGTGTACCTATGAGGGCTGCTTCAAGGGTGGCTGTACCTGAACAGATGAAGGCGAACTCTGACTTGGCAAGGGCAGGGTGGGTCTCTTTTTCTACCTCAAATTCTGAAACGTCACCATAAAGGTTTTTTATTTTTTCATCTGAAAAGCTTTTTGGAATAATCAAAATGGCTTTTTTGTTTGAAAGTTTTTTTCTTACCTCTTTAAAAATAGGAAGAAGTTTGGTTATTTCACTTTTTCTGCTTCCTGGCATAAAGGCTATGGTATTTTTATTTTTTACGCGACTAAAGTCAGCGTTTCCAATTTCATCTAAAAGAGGGTGACCTATGTACTCTGCTTTAGCATTGTAGTAGTCTACTTCAAAAGGCAAAATTCCTAAAAGTCTGTCACAATACTTCTCTAGTTTTATGGCACGTTTAGGACGACTTGCCCAGATTTGGGGGAGAATGTAGTAGATAATCTCTTTTTGGGGGTAGGCAATTTTAAGTTTTTTGGCTAAGGGTAGGTTGAAGCCTGAGGAGTCCATAAGTAGAATTTTGTCTGCATCTTTGGCAAGTTCTACCATTTCGTCTGCTACTTTGAAAAACCAATGTAGTTTTTTAATGGCATCGACCACACCCATAATAGCCATTTCAGAAATGTCATAGAGTGGAGAGCCTAAGGATTTGTCAAATATACCTAAAAGTTCTACATCATTAGTATGTTTTAGAACTTCTTTTAAGTGAAGATTAGAAGAAGGTTCTAAAGCAGAAACAAGTAGTTTCATTGTAGGGGCATGGACTTTAGTCCATGAATTTCATAACAAAAGGATACTTCTACGGGACTAAAGTCCCTACTCCTATATATTTTAACCAAATTTAAGTCCGACAAAAAAACCAGCAACAGCACCAGCTCCACCAGTGATGGTCATGTTTGAAAGTCTCTCTTTAAGCATTGCTGTCAATCCTTGAAATGAGTCAATTCCTGTTGATACACCTGCTTCTAGTGCATGTTCATCAACAGTTGAGATACCTTGTGACTCCATAACAAAAAGTGCTACAAGTGCAAATCCTAAAATCAATAATAGAATTTTAAAAAACTTTTTCATAAAGAATCCAATAGCTAAACCTATTACAAAGCTTGTTCCCATCTCTAAAAAAGGAAATCCTGACCCTGATGTGTCAACATGCCCTCCTAGTACCTCTCTTCCTAATCCATCTTGTCCGTAAGGGTTTCCGTATGCTTGATTGTCATTCATGTTTTACCTTTTAATTTTATTTCGTATTATAACTTAATCTTGTGGATTAATTGTCCCCAATTAAATCAGAACAGAGGTCAAATCTGTTATGTGTCATTAAGTGTACTTTAGGGTGAATTTTCAATATCTCATCAAATAGAGATTTTGAAATATTAAATCCAACTTCTTGCTCTTTCTCTGCTCCATCCATAGCAGCTAAGTTCATCTCATCAATTATATCTTTTGGTACAGTAATACCAGGAACTTTATCTGATATAAAGTTGGCTGTTCTAGCACGAACTACGGGGAATTGTCCTAAAATTAACTCAGCCTCTTTGGCTGTGTCTCTGACACTTAATGACTTTGCCTCTTCAAAAAGTTCTATTAGCTCTTTGGCATTTTCTACATCATATACAGGTTGAGTGATAATGGCTCTTGCCCCATAGTCTAACTTTTTTATCAT
>JALUMR010000150.1 GCA_027055805.1 Campylobacteraceae bacterium | reverse complement strand
ATGTCATGGTAAAAGAAGATAAAGTTATAGCTCTTAAACGTGGTATCGCGATGATAGAGCTTATCTTTGCATTGGTTATTATGGGCATAGTGCTACTCTCTGCACCCATGCTCATACAACAGTCTATTAAGAGTGGTAATGTCGCTTTGCAACAAGAGGCCATAGCAGCAGCAGCCTCTCAAACCTCTGTTATACTCTCTATGCATTGGGATGAAAACAACAACAGTAACCAGGCAGGTGTTTCACCTCTGTTTTTTGTTGATAAAAATAACAGTGAAGAGTTTTATTTTGAGCATAATAGTACCTCTGGTATTGATATACCACCAAAAGGACTACCTGCTGGGATAAATGGTCGAAACAGCCATAACAGTGTAGGAGACTCTCTACCTGCCACACCCCTTAGTCTCTGGGGTGCAGATGACGCAAATGAAACGCTTTTAACACAGTTTGATGATGTGGATGACTATGACAATACAGATTTAAACTTAACCGTTTTCCATGGTGAGACTACCACTTCGGATATAGGTGACTATGTTGATACTAGTCTGAATATGCATACAAATATTAACTATGCTGAAGATAGACCTTCTGGTTTAGGCTTTTTAGACAATAGAGACATCACTATAACTCCTACTGGGAATAATGGAAGAATCAACACTACCTCATTTGGTAAACGTTCAAATATAAAGTTTATACATGTAAACCTTACTTCAAATAAAGCCATAAATGAAGGGGTATCAGAATTAGATAAAAACATTACCTTTGAAGCATTCTCTTGTAACATTGGAACAACTCTACCACAAGGAGAAAGTCACTAATGATAAAAATGAAAAAAGCATTTTCTCTTATAGAAGTTATATTCGTACTTGTAATTTTAGGTATTGTAGCTTCTATATCATCACAAATAATAGTGCAAGTTTATGAAAACTACATAACACAAAAAGCACTCTACAACACCACTACCAAAACAGAGTTAGCCATTAATCAGATTGTAAATAGATTAACCTATGCTATAGATGGTACAACGGTAACAAAGAACCCACTTACCCCACCCTATACTGCAGCATCAAAAGGTAATAATTGGATAAAGTTAAGCGATATTGATGTTAATAACCCAAACCATAAACAATTTACTACCATAGAGTGGATTGGATATGATAACGATAGTTTTACTACAACGGCTACTCCTCTTTGGAGTGGTGTTGCAAAGTATGATACAGCTGGAGGTGCCACAAGAGAATCTTTTGAGACTCCAGGGTCAAACCTAAACTCTGTAGCTACCATTATGAACAACCTTTCTAATGGAAAAGTTGATTTAAATAACTCAAATCCTGCAGCAGTTATTTTTTCACAAGAAGATAACGAGTATGTAACAGGTTCAGAGTATGACCCAATATGTATGGGGCTTATAGAGACGACCAATACCAGTTGTATTTTCCCTGTTAAAAGAGGTACTCCAATAGCTGGAAATGATACCAATTTAACATTTACAAGAGCTACTGACGCAAATAATGCAAACCTTTTACCTAAAATTATAACTGAACGCTATAAACTGGCTTGGTCTGCTTATGCCTTAGTTCCAGAAGATAAAGATGGTGATAACCTTTATGACCTAAACCTATACTATAACTATCAGCCATGGAATAATGAAACATATAAAGATGGTAAAAAAAGTCTACTTATAAACAATATTTCTGTTTTTAAATTTACAGAAAACGGTGGAGTCATACAACTAAAACTATGTGCTAGTGAAAATATTGGTAAAGATTACAACATATCTAG
>JALUMR010000149.1 GCA_027055805.1 Campylobacteraceae bacterium | reverse complement strand
TATCACACCAATTTCTATTATGTTTACAAAATATCTCTACATATAATGGAGTATGTATACTTTTTTTGTTTGTTTCAGGAAATTTTTTTAGATATGACGCAACCCTAGCAAAATAAAAAGTCCTATTCTCATCTATATTTCCTAATCCAACAGGAGTGTTATCTTTATCCTCTAATTTACCTTCTAAATCTGTTGTATTTAAATCCAAAGAGATAAAATCTACCTTTATAGGATTGGTGGGGCTATCAAAAAGTCTTTCCATATTGTAAAGAATATTTATAGACATAGTTCCATTGTTTTCATATTTAAAATCTTTCTTCGTTATATTTATATCTTTTATAATTGTCATATTTGATTCAGAAATATTATCATCATTAAAAGCAACAATCTGTTGAGGTTTTAACTTTTTTTTACTTACCGATTGAGGCAATGTCATGTTACTATCACTCCATGTTCCTCTATCATCTTCAAATCCAAATTTTAATTTAACTGTTAAAGTAGGGTTCTCCTCTATACAACCATTAGTAAAGTTACTTAATACGGTATCTTGCTTTCCTAGAGCTTTAATAGTACTACTCAATTTTATACCCATTTTTATATCTATTTTTGTTGAGCTATTAAGGTCACTCATATAGAGATAATCTTTTCCATTTCCATTAATATTTGATAAGCTAGTATTTGTAAACTCAAACTTATATGGCTGAAATGACATATTTATATCAGAATAAATATTACAACCATATTTTCCATTAGTTAATCTATTGGAAGTACTATTTAATATACATCCAGATAGGCTTTGGTCTAAATCTTTATTTTTATCAACATTAGTCCAGTTAATATCTTCTATATGTAGTGTATATTTCCCAACATTATTGTTAGATATATTAGATGTAAAAGAACCATTATTAAATGAATAATCTAAAGTTCTATTGTTATCATCATTACAGCTACCTTTAGTATTGAATATAAGCTTAGAATTTATAGTACTTGTAGTATAGAGTTGTGTTGCTATACTATTGTTACCATCAATTATTGCATAAGCAGTTATATTATAATCATATCCTGCTACAAGATTAAGATTTGTGGGTTGATTATTGTCATTTTTAGCATAAGTAACTACACTATTATTTTCATCTACATCATTTAGTTCTATACGATAACTTGCAGGTCTTATGGCAAAACTATCTCTACTTAAATCATTACCTTTCTTAAAAGTAGAATTATTTTCAAGATTTTCATAAGCCTCTTGATAATTTCCAAATTTATTAATTTCTGTACTATTGACATCTGGAATAAAATAAATTTTAAATTGTGCTTTTCTTGTAGCTTTTTGAATTTTTAAATCATCACTATATTCAATAGGAAACCTACTTTTTAACACCTCATTTGCATAGTAATATTTTGTATAAAGTGTCTTATTTTCATCAGTAGTATTCATATCTAAAAGTTCAATTTTAAAGAGAGTATTTGTAATATTATGCTCATCTTGACCGTTATAAGAGACAATAGAATAATCAAAATCTTTATTTGTTATTTGAGTGTATAGAGACTCTTTTAGGGTTTGATTATTTTCGTTATTACTATTAACTCTTTCTATATTAAAACTATAGTCATCATTAATAATAGTTCCAATACCAATATTCTTATCAATAATATATTTAGGACTCATCATAGGTGGAAGCTGTGGAGAGTATATCTCTACATAAAACTCTTCATCTTTCTCTATTTTTTCATCTCCATAAACAGTAACAGGTATATTGACACTAACTCCATTACCAAACATATTCATACCCATTCC
>JALUMR010000148.1 GCA_027055805.1 Campylobacteraceae bacterium | reverse complement strand
TATACGTTGTGGAATACGTGATTTAAAGAGAACTTTTCCTAAAGCTGTGTCAATGTAGCCAGAGATACTAACATCAAAATTATAGGATTTAATAGTTTTTACCAATGCTTTACTATCTATTGTATACTCAATAACCTCATCAATAAAATCTAGCTCTTTAGCTAAGGCTACATTGACCTTGGCAACAAGCATAACTATTTTATGGCTTGTTTGCTCTTTTAGCACTTTACAGACAGGTAACATGGTGATGAAGTCACCTATTTTATCGTGACGAGTGACTAAAATGTTCATTTTATATTTCTTCCTTTTTAACTTTCTCTAGCTCCCAAAGTTTTGCAAATTTCAAGAACATAGAGTAAGAAGCACCCACAGCAATGATGAACCCTGCCATACCATCTAAAAAACCTCTTTTGTAAATGTATACTTCAAGAAATTTTCCGACTGGTTTTAAGAAAAGTTTTAAGTAAGAGAGCTTTTTGCCACTTTTATACAAATCCTCAGCCATAATCGAAGAGTAGGAGTTGTTAGTGTCAATGTTGTGTCTAAGGTCTGTAAAAACATAGTGTTTTAGGTCACCATCCAACATACCAATGTTCCCATCTACAATGACTTTATCATGTGGATTGTATCCACCCCAGTGAGCTTTTTGTTTGTTAAAAAATCTTGTTTTTTTATCAGGATACCAACCCCCATGACGAATCCATTTTCCAAGATGAAAACTGACACGTTTCATTTCGTAAGCTTCATATTTTAACGGGTTTTTTATAAGTTCTAAAATCGAGGCTCTTAACTCAGTAGAGACCTCTTCATCGGCATCTAAACTTAGTACCCAATCATGTGTACAGTTTTCAACAGCCAACTGTTTTTGGTCGATGTGTCCTAAAAACTTTTGGTCTATTACTTTAGCCCCAAGCTCTTTAGCAATAGCACAGGTATCATCACTACTGAGTGAATCAACCACCACAATCTCATCGACAAAATCTAGGCTCTTCATACATTGCTTGATGTTCTTCTCTTCGTTATAGGTTATAATGGCTGCTGAAATTTTTATCATGCTTGTTTTCCTTTAAAAAATGCTTTGATGGCTCGTCGTCGTTCTACAAAGTGTTTAAGTTCTTTATCATGTTTTACAATGAGTTCAATAGCTTCATCTTCATTTATCTGTGCAACTTTAGCATAAGCTTTTGCAATCAGAACAAGTGTAGCTTCATCTGCCCAGAGTTTGTTAAAGTTTTGCATGGCAAGGTTTAGGTCAATCTCTCTAAACTCCATACGGTTAATGTCTACAATGCTAAAGTTATAGCTACCATTTTCTTGTGGCATTACCAAGGTATTACCTGCTGAATAATCTTTATGAAAAATATCTTTCTGATGAAGCCCATACGTAAACTCAGCAAATTGCTTTATAATGTTTTCTCTATTTTTAAAATCTGCTTCATAGAGTGGTTCACGTATGAGAAAATCGTAAGGTTGATGTAGACTTATAAAAAATGACTCTTTGAGTAGACTATTTTTATAAAATTCTATATATCCAATGGGTTCAGGAGTTTTCGTACCAAGCTCTATAAGTTTCATAGCATTTTTATAGGACTTTTTTGCTTTGCTTCCTCGCAGATATGCATAAGCAAATTGATTAACAACATTAGGTACTCTAAAGGCTTTGACCACGGTGTCAATCTTGTTATGCTTAATGATTTTTAACTCATTTCTTGCTTTATGAATACTCTCATCACTGTTGGAAAAATGCTCTTTAATGTTTTTTAGAAAGTCTGTAAACTCTTTGGCATATTTTGGGTTTAT
>JALUMR010000147.1 GCA_027055805.1 Campylobacteraceae bacterium | reverse complement strand
TGGAAGAAAAGCTGGATTACACTCTTTTAATTGTAAATCTAACAACAGTGGTACTAAAACAGAAGAGTGTGTGATTACTCCTAAAAAAGATGCTACCGTTTATGTTCATGTTTATGGATATCAAGCTGCTAACTATAGTTTGAAGGCTGTTAAAGGGAGTACTACGACTAACCCTTGTATTACTCGTGAAGAGCTAGATAGAAAAATAAAGAATAATGATGATGTTACTAAGGTGAATACTTCTTGCATTACTGATATGAGTTGGTTATTTACAAAGAAGCCTTATTTTAATCAAGACATTAGTAAATGGAATGTATCTAATGTTACAAATATGAGTGGTATGTTTGATAATACTACCTTTAATCAAGATATTAGCAAATGGAACGTTTCTAAAGTTACAGATATGAGTTTGATGTTTGTAGGGACTATGGAATTTAATCAAGATATTAGTAAGTGGGATGTTTCTAATGTTACAAATATGGAAGGTATGTTTTCTTATGCAAACGCATTTAATCAAGATTTGAGTTCTTGGGATACTTCCAATGTTAAAAGTATGGAAATAATGTTCGAAAACGCTTCAGCTTTTAAAGGTCATGATTTAAGCTCTTGGAATGTAGCAAAAGTTTTTGCGAAGGACGGATTCTGCTACCCTAAAGAAGGGAATATTCCACCAAAATGGAATATAGATAAAACCATTTTAAACATAGCAAAAGCAAACTGTCTTACTAATACAAAGACTAAAGAACAGGTTATTTGTTTACCTAAAAACATTGCTTTTATGATAAAAATAGAAGACACTCTAAAAAATACTTCTAAGAGATGGACTTACCTTTATAGGGTTGATATGAATACAAATAGTATTCGCCGTATACTTGATAACGCTATCGACTACAATAAAGAAACTTTTAAACTTATAGATTTAAAAGGGTTCCCTTTTATGGCCTTAACTTCTCGTCGTTCTAATAGTACTCCTTATAGCTTGACTTTTAGAAACGCAAATGCTGAAAGCCAAGAGGATTTATATTTTGGGTACACTTCAATTAAAGAGATTAAAACATTAGAAAATGGTAAAAAACTTAGTATTAAATATGAGGACAAAAATTCTGTTGTTTATGAAAATATTTATGAAATGACTACTCCATTAACAATGAAATTAATTAGTAAAAAAAAGGTTCAATAAATGAATAAATTATTATGGATAGCATTAAGCATAGGACTAAGCACACAGCTTCTATCTGCTACATCAGTAACCCCGTTAAGCTCAGGGAAAGCAATAGATGGAACAGTTCAACAAAAAGAGAAAAAATATTACAACATAACCGTTCCAAAAAACAAAAGTGTTCGTGTTAACTTAACTGGGCTAGAAGCTGATGTTGACCTCTATGTTAAAAAAGGTAATGAAGTCAGAGTGAGGTTTAATGACTGTTACTCCTCAAATAGTAACACAGAAAATGAAGAGTGTGTTGTTACCAATGAAGGTGAAACTTCTACCTATACTATTATGGTAAATGGATTTAAAGCCAGTTCTTTTAATCTAAAAGCTACTGTAGATGGAGCCGAAGAGATTCCTACTTTAAGCAGTGACCCTATTGCCGATGCTGTAGAGAAAAAAGAGGGAAAACAGTACCGAGTTGAGGGAAAAAAAGGTGAGACCATTAGAGTAACACTTTCAGACTTAACAGCTGATGCTGACCTACGTGTTAGAGTGGGAAGAAAAGCTGGTCTACACTCTTTTAACTGTAAATCTAACAACAGTGGTACTAAAAATGAAGAGTGTGTCATTACTCCTAAAAAAGATGCTAC
>JALUMR010000146.1 GCA_027055805.1 Campylobacteraceae bacterium | reverse complement strand
TTCCTTAAATAATATGTGAGCTTTTGCTCAAAATATGTTCCAAAATGTGGCTAGACACATGAGCTTTCTGCTGAAGAAAACCATGCGTTAGCATAATATTGTTGAGCTTTTGCTCAAAATATGTTCCAAAATGTGGCTAGACACATGAGCTTTCTGCTGAAGAAAACCATGCGTTAGCATAATATTGTTGAGCTTTTGCTCAAAATATGTTCCTATATGTAAGTCAGGTAATGTTTGTATTTTTCATTTCTTCCAAATACAATGTCAAAATAGTTACTTTGAATAATCTCTGTGATTGGTCCTCTTGTTCCTTCTCCAATGATACGTGCATCAACTTCTCTTACTGGAGTAATTTCTGCTGCTGTACCTGTTAAAAAGGCTTCATCTGCTACGTAAACTTCTTCTCTTGTGATACGTCTTCTTGTTACGGTGTAACCCATATCTTCAGCCATCTCTATAACCATTTTTTGGGTAATAGAAGCCAAAGAGTTGTCATTTGGTGGGGAAATCAGTTCTCCATCTTTAACCATAAAGAAGCAAGCTCCACTTGCTTCAGCCACATACCCTTGGTCATCAAGAAGTAGGGCCTCATCGTATCCACAATCAATAGCTTCGTACTTTGCCATTTGGGAGTTTAGGTAGTTGGCTGTTGCTTTTGCTTTTCCCATGTTTGAGGTGTTTCCAGCTCTTGTCATAGATGCAATCTTAAGTTTAATACCAGATTTTAGTCCCTCTTCACCAAGATACGCTCCCCACTCCCATGCTGCAAGAACAGTCTCAACAGGAGCCTCTTTATGGTAAACACCCATAACACCATAACCTAAAAAGGCGAAAGGTCTTAGGTATACATTGTCACCTGTAAATTCATTTTTTCTAACCAGTTCAATCTGTGCTTCATTGAGTTCCTCTACACTGTAAGGGATATCAATTAATGTCATTTTTGCAGACTCTTTGAGTCTTTTTGTGTGGTCGTTTAGTCTAAAAATAGCATAACCATCAGCTGTTTTGTAAGCTTTAGTACCTTCTATAACACCATTTCCATAGTGTAAAGTGTGTGACAATACGTGAGTTTGTGCCTCTTCCCAAGGTTTAAATTCGCCGTTCATCCATATATATTTTGCTGCATCCATATCTGCTTTGCTCCATCTAAAAATTAATGGCACATTTTAGCCAAAGTCGTGTTAAACTCTCTTTTTATGCTAAAATATGAAAAAAAGCTTAGATATGGGGTGATATGAAGATTTTTATAAAATATCTTTTATGGGTTTTAAGTGTTTTAGGTATGTTGATTTTTTACTTCTTACACACTTCTATGGGACATGAAAATCTAGGTTACTTGGTCGAGGATTATCTCTCTAAAAAAACCTATAATGATATTAAAGTACACTCTTTAGATTTAAGAAAATATCCTCATATCGTTATGAAATTGACTGTAAATGGCACTGCAGATGTTTTGTTAGAGGGTAAAGTAGATAAGTATAAAATAGATATGGATTATCATCTTAAGGGTAAAGAATTTAAATTCAATAACTTTTATGTTAACGACAATATTGATATTCAAGGAAGGTTGCATGGAGCATTTTCTAAACTCATGGTTGATGGTAAGGGGAGGGTATTTGATGGTAAGGTTCTCTATGGCTTTACAAAAGTACCTAAAGAGATTAAAGATATGAATATAATGTTAGAGAAAGTAGATAGTCAAAAAGTTTTAAAGTTTTTAAAAAAGCCTCTTATTGTAGAGGGTAAAGTAGAGGTAGAAGCAGCGTTTCAATCTTTTTCCAAATATACAAAAAAGGGTCAAGCCAAAATTGTTATGTTTAATGCTCTTATGCCTGATGTAGCCCCAAAGGTTCCATTCTCTTTGCATACAACTATAGATTTTGATGATATCGCTTACAAATATGTAGGAAAAATAGACTCAAAAATAGGAAACCTAATAGTAACTAAGGGTGAGTATCATCAGAGTAGAAAAGTAGCACAGGCAAACTATGAGTTGCACTTAAAAGATTTAGCTTATTTTGAAAAGTTTTTAAAACATAAATATATAGGTGGTTTAGATGCAAATGGGAGTATGGTTTATGATAATGGACTTTTGATCAAAGGCTATACCCATAAGTTTGGGGGAAACTTAGACTATGTTTATAATCAAAAAAATATTGATTTAAAATTAAAAGAGGTCTATTTAGAGCGTCTTTTAAAACAGTTCTCTTATCCGATAGTTATAAGGTCTAATGTCTCTGGAACCATCACTTATAATATGAAAGATAAAATTGTTTTAATGGACACAATGTTACACAAAACGCGATTTGTTCAAACCAAAATGACTAAAATGATTTACGATACCATTGGGGTAAATCTACTCTCTGGAGAGTATGACAAAAGTACTTTTACAGGTGGATACCAAAATAACTTACTCTCTTCTGAACTTAAGATTGATGATGGGAAGAATCATCTCTATTTAGTAGATACAAAAATGAATGCTAAAAATAACAAAGTAAATTCAAAATTTGAGTTAAAAATGCAAGGTCAAGAGATTTATGGAGATATTTATGGAACTTTAAAAAATCCAAAAGTCTCTGTAGACATGCGTAAAATTTTAAAATATCAGATGAATAAACAGATGGGTGCATGGCTAGGTACCCAAAACAGTGAAGTGGTTAAAAAAGAGTTAAAGAGTGTGAAAAAAGATGTAACAAAAAAATTAAAAGAGATAGATGTAGATGATGTTACAGAAACAGCTAAATCAATTCTTGATGGTTTTTTTTAATTATCAATAAAAAAACACAATTATTCCACAAAGGTAATTTAAAATGATGCCCGTACAATTAAAAAACACATTAAAGGACAAAAATGAGTAAATTTGTAAAACTAGCAGCAGTAGCAGCATTGTTAACAACAGCAGCATTCGCAGACACAACAGCATGTGCAGGTTGTCATGGAAAAGACTTTGAGAAATCAGCATTAGGTAAATCTAAAATTGTTAAAGATTTAAGTAAAGAAGATATCGTTAAAGCTCTTAAAGGTTACAAAGCTGGTACTTATGGTGGAGCAATGAAATCTGTAATGCAAGGTCAAGTTGCTAAACTTGATGATGCTGCAATTGAAGCAATCGCTACTGAGATTAAAGGTGGTGATAGTGCAAAAGTTGATGCTAATGCTACAGCAGAGACTAACGCTACAGCAGAAACCAATGCTACAGCAGAGGCTAATGCTACAACATAGTTCTCTATTTTAGAAGTTTCTTACCTATGAGGAACTTCTTTTTTTTTCCTCTTTCTTTTTTTCTCTATTTTTTTTGTAATCTTCTTTTGCTATAATCTCTTATATTTGTAAAAAAGGTGAAATATGTTTAGTATATTTAATAGCGATACCAAAGGTGAAGCCAAGGTTTTTATGGGAAGTTTGGAAGAGACGAGAGACGAGTTATCGGAAAGAAGAAGTCCTTATGATGACTCAGTAGTAAGTGTGGCTCCTATCTGTACAGCAGAAGATACTATTCGTGCTTTAAAAATTGCTAAACAAGCAGCAAAAGAGACAGCCAAGTCCCCACTACATCAACGTGTTTCATGGTTGGAAGATGTGGCTGATATGTTGGAAAAGCATCGAGAAGATATGGCGATGACCTTGGTTAACGAAGTGGCAAAACCATTGGCATTTGCTAGAGTTGAAGTTGACCGATGTATTGAAACCATTCGTTTAACAGCCAAAGAGTTAATTGCTCTTCATGGTGAGACCATTCCTACAGACATTGCTCCAAGTGGTAAAAAAACCATTGCTTACTTTACCCGTGTTCCAGTAGGTGTTGTGGCGTGTATTACTCCTTTTAATTTTCCTCTTAATCTTGTGGCTCATAAGATTGCTCCTGCTTTAGGTGCTGGTAATGCTGTTGTTTTAAAACCTACTCCGGAAGCACCACTTACAGCATATAAGTTAGCAAAACTTTTTAACAGTTCTAAATATTCTATAAAAGATGCACTTTCAGTTATCTATGGTGACGTTGAAGTAGGAAGTACTTTGGTTAAAAGTATGATTCCAAGAGTACTTTCCTTTACAGGTTCTGTTCCTGTTGGTAACATTATTACCCAACAAGCAGGAATTAAAAAAGTAAGTTTAGAACTTGGTGGAAATGCTGCAACCTTTATTGATGGTTCAGCAGATATTGAATATGCTGCCTCACGTTGTGCCTTTGGTGCTTTTGTGAACTCTGGGCAAGTTTGTATCTCTTTGCAACGAATCTATGTTCATGCTGATGTTTATGATGCGTTTGCAGAAGCTATTGCAAGAGAGACCAAAACATTAAAAGTAGGTTCACCTTATGATGAAGATACTTTTATGGGACCTCTTATAGATGAAGAGTCATTAAATAGAGCCAAAACATGGGTTGCCTCAGCTCAAAATGAAGGAGCAACACTTTTAACAGGTGCCGAGGTAGTAGATGGTGCCTTTACGCCAACGGTTATGACCAATGTTACTGATGATATGAAAATAGTTTGTGAAGAGGTTTTTGCTCCTATTGTCTCTTTGGTAAAAGTAGAGAGTTATGAAGAAGCTATAGAGAAGATGAACAACTCACCTTATGGTTTACAATTCTCTATCTTTACCAATGATTTAAAACTAACACAACGTTTTATAGACGATGCTGAGTGTGGTGGGGTGGTTATCAATGATATTCCCACCCTTCGTTTTGATGTTCAACCCTATGGTGGCTCTAAACTCTCAGGAGTAGGACGAGAGGGACCAAGATGGGCATTGGAAGACTTTACAGAGATTAAGTCCGTAGTGATTTGCTAGATGAATAAGCCAAAAGTAGCACTCTCCTCTTGTCTTATGGGTAATGCTTGTCGTTATGATGGTGACCATAATCTCAATGAGAAGCTACTAGAGAAGTTAGCTGATTATGAAATCGTTACTTTTTGTCCTGAAGATTACTGCTTTGGGACACCCAGACCTACCATGGATTTGATAGATGATGGTAAGCGTATAGAAGCTGTTTCTAATGAGAGTGGTAAAAATTTGTCTGAACCTATTTTAGAGTATGCAAAAGATTTTTTTAAACAACATTCAGATATTGAACTTTTTGTAGGAAAAGATAGAAGTCCATCTTGTGCTGTTTGTAGTGGAAAAGTTTATGATATTAATAAAAACTTATTACATACAAATGGAACAGGTCTAATGGCTAAAGTCGCTTTGGACTTAGGAATTGAGTGTTGGGATAGTGAAGATTATATAAAAGATTAATGTTTTTTAAACTGTTGTAACCACTCTATATCTTCTTCTTTTAGTTTTCCAATTTTATCTATAAGTCCTTTTTTTATAGACTCTAAATCTTCAAGTTCTAAATATTCCAAATAGTTTGGATTAATCTCTAGTTTGTCGTTAGGTTTGTAAGAGAGTAGGGCTTCTATCTCTTTTAGTAATTCTTCTTTAGTTTGCATTCTGCTATACTACCAAAAAAATTATAAGGATTAACCATGTTAGAAATCGGTGATGCAATTCCAGAATTTTGTTTACCAAATCAAGATGAAGAGGAGATATGCTTTAGAGACATTAAAGGACGCTGGGCAGTTATTTATTTTTACCCAAAAGACAACACCCCTGGATGTACTACAGAAGCTTGTGACTTTACCGATGCTTTACCTGACTTTACAGGAATGGAAGCAATTATCTTAGGCGTTAGTCCAGACAGTCCTAAAAAGCATAGAAATTTTATTGAGAAGAAAAAATTAAAAATTACACTACTTGCAGATGAAGATAAAGAGTTATGTAAAAGCTTTGGTATGTGGCAACTTAAAAAGTTTATGGGGCGTGAGTATATGGGTGTGGTAAGAAGCACTTTTTTAATTGCCCCTGATGGAACTTTAGCGTATAAGTGGGAAAAGGTAAAAGTTAAAAATCATGTAGCTGAAGTAAAAGAGAAATTAAAAGAGTTACAGGGGTAATGTAGGTTGTAGGGGCATGGACTTTAATCCATGAAGTAGATAACAGTGACTGCCCATCGGAAATACCCTTGGGGTAAAAGTCACTGCCCCTTAAAATAAATCAAAGTCATTATCTGGATTTGTTTCAGATTCTGTTTCAGTAGGAAGAGGTGAAATATCAGTATACAACTCTGTTATGACACCATTTTTTGCATTGTATACACCTTCTGGACGAGTAAATTTCTTTGGCATATTTGGATACATCTTATGGAGTTTTTTTAAGAAATATGCAAATGCTGGAGCAGAAGTTCCACCACCTGTACCACCCCGTCCTATAGGTTTGTTGTTATCTCGACCCATCCAAACAATAACCTCTTCAGAAGGGGAATACCCACAGAACCAAGCATCGACATTTTTGTTGGTTGTTCCTGTCTTACCTACAACTTGAACACCTGGAACTTGTGCATTCCGTCCTGTACCTCTTTTGACAATATCATGCAAAATATCGGTCATTAAATAAGCTTGTTCTGGTGTGGTAAAGTCAGCAATCTCTTTAGTTTTACTCTCATAAATAACCGTACCATTTCGTGAAAGAACTTTAGAGATAAGTCTAGGTTCTATCATGTGTCCACCATTGGCAAAGGCTGAATAAATTTGAGCCATTTTTACAGGACTAAGACCTAAGTTTCCTAAAGCAATAGACATATCTTGAGGAATATGAGGAATATTTAATGCTTTAAGTTTTTCATAAATTCTTTGTACGCCAATTTCTGTTACCAAGTTAATGGTAGCAAGGTTTCGTGAGTGAACCAATGCTTCTCGTAGTTTAATAAACCCTACAAAGTTACTCTCATAGTTTTTTGGTCGCCAAATAACACGTTTACCATTTTTATAGTATTGGAATGTTCTTGCAACATCTGTTAACTCTGTTGCAGGGTTGTACCCAAGGTCAAGAGCAATTTGATAGATAAAAGGTTTAAATGCAGAACCTGGTTGCCGTTCCATCATGGTAGCACGGTTATAGGCCGATTTTTTATAGTCTACCCCACCAATCATAGCTTTTATGTTTCCTGTCTTGTTCTCTACAGCAAGTAAGGCTCCATTGAGTGTGGTGGTTTTAAGATTTTCTTTCTGTTTTTTTACAATCTTTTTATGTGCATATCGTAGTGCTTCTCTTCCCAGTTTTTGTTGTGCCATGTCAATAGTCGTATAGATAGTATATCCACCACTCTTTACATCTTTAAAGCCCTGTCTTTTTAGTCGTCTAACGACTTCATCTGTAATATAGGGTGCAATATTTTGAGTAAGAGTGTCCTTGTAAATGGTTGGAACTTCTTTTACTGCTTCAATATATTTTTCATGGGTTATCCAACCGAGTTTATTCATTCTTGCTAAAATTGTACTAGCCCGTGTTAGTGCTTTGTCTAAGTGGCGAGTAGGGTCATAAGAGGTTGGAGCTTTCATAAGCCCTGCCAACATAGCAGACTCTTTAAGTGTTAACTGATCAAGCTCTTTATGAAAATAACCTTTTGATGCTGTTTTAACTCCATAGTAACCATGTCCAAAGAACATTTCATTGAGGTAACGCTCTAAGATTTGCTCTTTGGTCAGTTCATTTTCTATTTTCATAGATAAAATAGCCTCTTTTATTTTTCGAGAGTAGCTTCTTTCATTACTTAAAATGGTATTTTTTACAAGTTGTTGCGTTAGTGTACTTCCCCCTTCTACTTTATGTCCAGCTTTAAAGTTTGTAAGTGCAGCACGAATAATTGCATCGGGGTTAACACCATTGTGTTCAAAAAAACGTGTATCTTCAATAGCAACCAATGCCTCAACAAGATAACCTGGAATCTCATCATAAGTTGCATAGAGACGGTGTTGTCCATTAAAAACATAGGCAATTTTTTTACCTTTGGCATCTAAGATAACAGAAGATGTAGGAGGATTGTAATTAATAAGTTTATCTGCATCTAGTTTGATTTCATTATAAGCATAGATAAATGCTGCAAAGAGTGCAATGGCAAAGACTATTGCCAATACGATGGAGCCTTTAATCAGTTGATTAACCATAGGTTATTTCCTTTTTTAACATGTAAGTAGTGATTATATCCTAATTTAGGTTTTTTTTAGATTTTGGAAAAATTTTTCTAAAGATTTTTTACTTGACCCAATTCTTGGAATAACCCTTAGTATAGGCTTTTCAACGGTAGGTTGTCTAATTGCCCCTACTAAAAAACCTTTTTCTATTAATTTTTTTTGCATCTTCATGGTAGTTGAGTTATTGGGCATTTCAATAGGGAGAATAAGTGATTGAGCCTGAATATTTAAATATTTCTCTATTATCTCATAACGATTTTGAATTTTGTTATAGTATTTAGAACTATTTTTAGCCACAGTTTCTATGTTGACTAGAGCTAAAGCCGTGTCTATAACGGAGGGTGCAGTAGAGTAGATTATGGGTTTTCCACGGTTCACTAAAAAAGAGACAATGTGTGAAGAGGCTAAAATATAAGCTCCATAGCTTCCATAGGCTTTTCCGAGTGTTCCCATTTTAATATGCTGTTCATGAGGTTCTATATTATAGTATTCAAAAATACCAAGTAAGTTTTTCCCTATTACGCCTGAACTGTGTGCTTCATCAACTATTATTAAGGCTTCATATTTATCTACCAAATCAAAAATATCTCGGTGACATAAAGCCCCAGACATAGAGTAGACACCTTCAACAGCAATAATCTTTCGACCACCATTAAATTTTTTGAGTTTCTCTTCCAAGTCATTTGGGTCGTTGTGTTTGAATGTTGCAACCCTATCTCCCAAAAGCCCAGTGGTCATCATGCCTGAAGCATGGTACTCTTCATCTATAAAAAGCATGTCTTTCTTGCGAACTAAAGCTTCTATCAGTGAAACATTGGCTAAAAAACCAGAACCTACCACAATGCCTTCTTCAAAGCCATTGAGTTTTGCTAAAGTCTGCTCAAATCGCTCATGAATTTCATGATAACCATTAACCAACATACTTGCTTTAGGTGCGTGGTTATTGTATTCATGGAGAAGATTCAGAGCTTTTTTTAGTTGCTTCTTATTGTTGGCCAAACCCAAATAGTCATTGGAGGCAAAGTCTATTAACGCTTTGTCCCAAACTTTTCTTTGGCGAAATCGTCCTGCTTTTTTTATGGCGTTTAGTTCTTTTTTGTACATACTATAAGTTAATTATTTTTTCAAAGTTCAATGAAGAAAGTGTAGGTTTAACACTTATTTTTATTCCATTTATTTTTAAATTATCATTTTCAACTAGAGTATTAAATTTATTTAGATTTTTAATGAAATTATGTGAAATAGTTTCAATATTATTACAAATTTTTAATTGAGGAGTCTCATTTAAATTAAAAACTCTATGAATATGATAATTGGGGTTTTGATGAATAAACTTTAGTTCTTGTGATGAGAAAATCATTTTTTGTTCAAATTTATAAGAGGTGGATTTCGCATCAGAATATATTAAATTTCCATCATTTGTTTGAATTTCAAAGTCAAATGGAAACCCTGATTCACCATTTTTATTAACCCAATTAAAATTTTTAATTTGATTATTATGTTTTTCTTTATTTAAATAAATATTTACTAGTTCTTCTCCTTCTCTTCCAATTTTTTGAAATAGTTGTTGTGCTTTGTCTATGTCATACCGTTTAGGTTTAATTCGATTTAAAAGGTCAAATTGTTGGGTCTGTGCTAGAAGTTCTAATTTTTCTATATAGGAGAAGTTTAGAGTATTTACTTTTGTATTTAAATATGAAATGATTTTTTCAAAAATTGGATGACTTCTTAATAGTGTACCTTTATTTAGATTACCTAAAAATTTAATAAAATAGTTATAGTCAGTTGAGCCTTCTTGGAAAAGTATAAAAACAAGTTCTTCATTTTCAAGTCCAAACCATAAGATATACCAAGAATTAGTATTTTCAAAAGATGCTATGTCTCTAATAGCTTTTCCTAAAGAGTCAAGTTTTTTATCTTGCAATTCGTTAAGCGTTCCCATTCTTATTTTAGGACTTCTAAATGTACCATTTGGATTTCGGATTGGGTCTAAAAGAGAGATGGTCTCATATATTTTACTCTCATAAATAAGTTGAGCAGAGGATTCTTGTTGATAGTTAGTAATAAAGTTGAGTGTCTCTTCGTATAATCCTATATGTGTTTGATTACTAGTTTGACTTGTACCTAAATCAGCCTCTGATAGCTTTTTATATCCAATGACAGTATCTTTATGTAAATTAAAAAACATCAATTTTCCTTTGTTATCAAATAATCTAAAACAGTATAAACAGTATTAACACTTACAGCATTACCTGCTTGTTTATAGAGCTGATGGTTACTAATACCAGCTTTACTCGAATTTAGAAAAAATGTCTCATCAAAGCCTTGAAGTTTCAGTGTCTCCCATGGGGTCAGCTTTCTAATTTTATGGGTTGCTTCCTCATCTTTTGAAAAATTATTTTCTAAGTAACTTGTTTGACAGTCGGCATCTAAAAACTCTTGTGAGTAATAGTTATCTTGACATGCTCGGTGCATCTTCACCATAGTTGCCGTTAATGGTCGTGCAATGAGTTGATTTATTTGTGAATTGGATTTAAAGTTTTTTGTACCATTCGATAAAATAGTAGGTTTAATTTTTTCAGATAAATAATATTTATCTTCTACTTTATGTTGGTCAAGGATTCCATCCATAACATTCTTATATGTTTTAATGCTTCTATCTTGAAGTTTAGAAAAATGTTCTTGGATTAATTGGGCATTAAAAATATCAGTTGAGGTATTTAAATCTTTTCGACTAGCAAAGATATAAAGTCTTCTTCGGTGTTGGGGGAGACCAAAATTAGAAGTATTTAAAATATCTTCTTGCACATTATAACCATGTTCTTCAAGCTCTTTTTTTAGTTGTTGATAGGTTTCACCTTTATCATGGGTAAAAAGATTTCGTACATTTTCAAGTAAGATATATTTTGGCTTTTTAATATCTACAATTTTCATAACAGAAAAGAAAAGTCCACCCCTTTCATCTTTAAGTCCTAGTTGTTTCCCCATCATGCTAAATGGTTGACAAGGAAAACCACCAAATACAATGTCAAAATCAGGTAGGTTTCTTATCTGCTCACTATCTTGTACAAAGAGTTCAATATCACCTATTTCAATCTCATCTTTAGTGTTATAGTTGGCTTTATAGGAAGTTACTGCGTATTTATCTATTTCTGAAAAAGCAACACATTTAGTTTTCTTTCCTATGTCATTAGCTAACAGTTCCAATGCTCTACGAAATCCACCAATCCCTGAAAACAGGTCAATATATTTTAAAGTTTTTTCATTCATTTGTATCTCCTAAGTGCTTAATGATATTACGTCCAATCACTTCAGCTAGTTTAACTGGTACAGCATTTCCAATCTGAGCATACCAACCATTATTCGCTCCCATAAATATATAATCATCAGGAAATGTTTGTATTCTAGCTGATTCTCTAGGGCTTAATCCTCTTGATTGAGTAGGATGTATGTACATATTACAATCAAATTTCATATGTGAAGTAATGGTTTTTGAATTCTCATTTTCATTAAGTTTAAAATATTTATCTTTAAACATATGGTTTCGACTTTTATAGGGCATAATATCTTTAATAGACTCATGTAAAGAGTTCTCTCCTTGTGGTAGCCGTGAAAATATCTCTACATCTCTCTCATTATTATATCTATTTATGTGATTGCTTAAATAATTTGTCTCTTTAGAATTTATAAATTCCATATATTTAGTTTTAGGTATAGCATACTTTCTAAATTTAAAACCGATACTGTCATTTTCTAATTTAGAAGCATTTTTAACTTTCTTGGGTTCAAGAGGGGGTAATGCTTCTAATGCATCTTTTAATTTAAAAGATGTTGTAGTTATTTTTTCTTTTAAAATGTCTTTTACAATTTCTGATGCACTTATATGTTCTAATCTACTACCAATTACAAAAACTCTTTCTCTATTTTGAGGTATATTAAAATCTTTGGCATTGAGTAAAATAATTTCAATAGAGTAGTTTTCTCCTACTTTTTGATGAAAATCTTGTTTAATCTCTTCAGATTTATTCATCATTCCTTTTACATTCTCCATAATGAAAAATTTAGGTTGAATTAAATGCAACAGTTCTAAATAATATTTATAGAGTTCATTTCTTGGGTCATCTAAAATAGGCTGTCTATTTGCCATAGAAAACCCTTGACAAGGTGGACCACCAATATAGAGGTCAATATTTTGAAAATTGTGTTTGTAGCTATTAAAATCTTTTACAAGTTTTTTTATGTCATCACAAAAATAGTTTTCTAAGGGAAGTTCACGATTAAAGTAGTAGCTTTCAAGAAATTTAGGCTCTATCTCATTTACAAATACAGGATTAAATCCTACATTTTCCATACCTAAACTCAGCCCTCCACAACCTGCAAAGGTATCTATAAAAGAGAAATTTTTGTTAACTCTATTCTTATTAATAAATTTTAATAGAGTAGGAGACAGTATCTCTTTTTTTTGCTCTAACGTATAGATAAGTTGATTTAATCGTTGCCATTGTTTTTCATTTAAATTTAAATTATATTTCTCATTATAAACTATTTTATAGTTCTCTACTATTTCAATTTTTTCAAGGGTTAAAAGTTTCTCTACATCAACAATAAGTTGTAATATTTTTGCTTTATAGTTTTTAGGAAAAAAACTATAATAAAATTCAACCATTCAGCTATTCCTTTTAGTTTTTCTAATTTTACTGTTTTTTTTAATAAGTTACCTGAAATATGTCAAATTGTCATACTTTTTTTCCTTACACATTCAACCCAATAATCTCAAAACGATTATTGGCTTGACGCATAAATTTATAATATTTTATCTCATCAGGCTTAGCGTAAACTGGCTCAGGGGTTACAAAAACAATCCTAAATCCACGGCTGTTGGCAAAGTGACGTAGTAGGTCTTGGTTGTGACTATGAAGCCGTGAAACTTCGTCGAGAATAAGGAAAAAGGTTGACTGTTTCTCTTGGGTATAGAGTCCTAAAATAGAGACAGCCAGTGCCATTTTAAGTAGAATTGTTCCTCCTGTGGAGCTTTCATTTTTTATCTGTGTAACATTACTTTTTGTACTTCCGTTTTCAGTAAACTCCAGACTCAAATCAATGGTATCAAGCAAGGTAATGGCTCCACCTTTGAGGGTGCTTTTTATCTCTGAGAGTAGGTTGGCAACTTTTTGTAAATCTTGGTTGGTTTGAGGTTTGTCAAAAAAGAGTGAGTCACTTTGGTTGGTAATGCTTAGGTTTTGTACCAAGGTATTCATCTCTGTGAGTAGGGTCATAACACTTCTTTGGTTACCTACTTCACTCTTTATCTTAATGTCTCGTACAATCGAAAAGTCGATGGTCGAGAGGTTTTTATTGATTTTACGAACCTGCTCTTGGAATCTATCTTCTGAGTGAGAGAGGCTTCCGAGTTTGGAAGGAATCTCACTCTTCATAAAGTTAAAATACTTCTCATTGGTGGTACGTTTAAGAGGTTCAAACTGTTTCTCTTTAAAGTCTCGTAGCTCTTGGAGTTGTTCCAATGTCTCTAAGTCATCTGAAAGTAGTTCAAACTTGCTAAAGTTCTCTATTTTAAAGCTTATCTCTTTAATGGCATTATCTCTTAGGCTGTTGAGTTGACTTGCTATCTCTTTAAGGTCAGTTTTGCTTCCTTTGTAGTCTCGTTTTAGCTCTTGATAGGTACCGATGAGTGTAGCAAGATAGAGTTGGGTCTCCTCTTGCTCGTCTGTAACATTCTCAAAGCTAAGGTTTTGGCTCTTTTTTAAACCCTCTTCGAGTTGAATCATCTCTTCTCTAATCTTTCTTATCGCCTCTTGTGTAGTGTTAAACGCTTTAACAATACTCTGCTCTTTAAAGAGCAGTTGACGCTCCAAGTTTTCACGGTTTTGACCTGCCATAACTAGCCGACTTCTTTTTCGTGAGAGACTCTCCATAAACTCACGACGCTTCTCATACTCTTCTAGGTAGTACTTGGCATCTTGACTCTTTTGTAGTTTCTGTTTGAGTTTTTCTATACTGCTTTTTAACTCTCCTACAAGTTCCTCTTTTGAGAACTTTTTACGGTTCTCTTTTCGCTCTTTTATCTGATTATCTAGTTTCTCTTGCTCTTGGTGAAGCCATTTTTTAAGACTCTTTTTTTCTACTTTTTCACTCTCTTCAAGGCTCTTTTGGTAGGTTTTAAACTGCTCTTGTTGGGTTTTTATAAAGCTATCAAACTCTTTTTTTAATGCTTTTATTTTCTCTTTTTCTTCTTGGATAAGTTTCTCTGTTTGTCCAATCTTTTGGGTAATGCTTTCTAGCTTTTTATGCTTCTCTAACTCCAGCTCTTTCTCGTACTGAGGGGTAGCGATGCTGATGATGTGGGTATTTTTTTGACGATACTCCTCAATGCTTTGCTCTATGGCTTTGAGTTGTTCTTGTGCTTGTTTCTCTTTATGGTTAAGTCGCTCTAGTTCCCTAGACTCTTGGGCATAAAGAGCTTGTTTCTCCTCTTTATGCAGTTGGCGTAAGTGGGCTTTTTTTAGTCGTGCTTCACGAATAGTCTCTTCTGCTTCCTCTTGGGTAGGGATGCTTTTAAGCGATGAGCTATCGAGTTTGATTCCTAGTGGCATCTCGCTATTGGTCACTTTAGGTTTGAGCTGTTGGGTAGGCATGGAGAGTAGGGTACTGTCCATAAAAGGGTAAAGTTCCTTCTCCCATGAAAGACCACTCTGCTGTAAAAACTCTTTAAATGACCCCTTTTGAGTCTCTAAAATACTCTTCTGTGTGGCAATGGTTTGGTTGAGATGTTGACGCTCTCTCCATAAGCTTTGGGTAAGGCTTTTATGTTGCTGTTGGGTCTGTTTTTTCTGTTGCTCTGTTTGGTACGTTAGCTCTTTGAGCTCTTTTTTAAGAACGCGTTCCTGCTCTTCTTGCTCTTCAATCTTCGCTTGATGAGACTTTTTGAGTTTAAATTGCTCCTCTAAAAAGAGGTTGAGCTTTTCTCGGTAGAGTTGGTGTAGTTCATTGGCTTGATTTTTTTGCTCTTCAAGCTCCTGTTCATCAGTATCTATGGCAATCTTAACCGTTGCAGTCTCTCCCTCCATACGGTGTTGCGTATGCTCTTTTTCGTTACGTTGCTCCTCTTTTTTCTGGGCGAGAAGTTCGAGTGTTTGGGCTTTTAGTTGCTCTTTTTTGAGCTGTTTTTCACGTGGTAGGTCATGGTCACGGCGTGAACTGAGTTCTAAAATTTCTTGGTCAATGGTGTTAAGTGCGTTAAGTACATCAGCTTCGAGTAGGGTGAGCTGTTGCTGTTTTAGTAGAAGTTCCTTCTCTAAAAATGGGAGTTTTAAAAACTGTTGCTGTCGCTCTTTGTAGTGCTGGGGAGCAAATTTTATCTTTAACTCCTCTATATCTTTTATCTCTTTTTCAAGGGTGGCTATCTCTTTGGCAAAGCGTTCACGCATACGGTTAAGAGACTTCTCTTTTTGGGCTTTTTTTGCTTGATGCTCTTGGGCTTGTCGTTGTAGTCGTTCAAGTCGCTCTTTTTTTTCAAAAAGAAGTGGCTCTTCTATACCCTTTCTGTAAGTGATTTGGGATTGAACGCTTTGTAACTGTTTCTCTAGGTTTAGAAGTTGCTCTTGTAGGCTAAAGGCTTTGGCTATACGTTGATGCTCTTTTTCAAACTTACGAAAAAAGAGGTAGCTCTCTTGGAAACTTTTTATCTCATCCATGTATTTCTGATAGTCAAACTCAATGTTCTTCTCTTCCATGTTGAGCGACTTCTGAATGGCACGTTTAATACTGTTGGCATCAACAATCGATTTGTCCACATTAAAGGTTTGGTTAAAGAGTTCTACAAAGACATTGTAGTTTTTAATGTTGGTGATTTTAAAGTCAAGGTATTGACGGTTTTGACCATAGATAATCTCACGGTAACCACTGCTCTTTGAGAGGTGGGTGAGTGGAGCGTCTTTGAGGTACTCTTGTATGGTTTTAAAGGGGTGAAGGGTTCCGTTATCTTGGACTATCTGTTCAATCTCAAATGCTTTTTTAGAAAAACGTTTAAATATCTCTCCATTTTGTTTGTACATAAAGATAAAAAAATCATCAAAAACATAGATAAGAAAAGAGTTTCTCTCATCGGGAAAGTAGTACTCTTTAAAGCTCTTCTTATCGCTACTAATTCCCAATTTTCGGCTGTTGTTGTCGCCTGAAAAGAGGTAAAAAAGAGCAATAATCGTACTGGTCTTTCCTGTTCCATTGTCTCCTGCAAAAAAGATATCTTTGCTAAGGTCTATTCGGGCATAATCAAACTCGGCTGAGTTTATTAAAATCATCTCTTTTAACATCGCTTACACCATGCTTTCTAAATAAGAGAGATAGTAATCTAAACTGTTAAGAATAAGGTAGCTGTCTTTGTCATTTTTGTCAATTTTTTCGATAAGGTTCTCCTGTAGTAGCCGTTTGAAAAACTGCTCGGTACTCTCTTTTTGGTCACGCTCTTTAAAAAGGTATGCCCACTTCTCTTGTAGGTGTTCATCTTGTTTGTTCTCAAAGGCTGTCACAAATTCGGTATAGCGAATGCTACTCCCACTTCGAGCGTGAGGGAGTAGATGTTTTAAAATAGAAATCATCATAAAAACATCTTTGTGTCCTTGAACAAACTGCTCTATCTTTTCACTACTAAGGGTATCAGACTGTGAGAGGTAGAAGTAGCCATTCTCTCCGTTAAGCTCGTACCCCAACTCTTGAAGCAGGTTCTCATAAGCAATATAGTTCTCTTCGTTGAGTAAAAAGTTGGCTATTTCGCCATATTTTGCAGAGTTTCGAGAGATAATTACTCCCTTCATCATGGTGTGAAATGCTGTTGCTATGTCCATTGGGCAATCCTTATATCGTGGTCGTTGTAGTGTTGGCTGAGGGTCACATGGGGGTTAGGAGGAATAACAAATTGCAAGTAGATTTTAAAGCTCTCCTCTTTAAGTGAACCTCCATCACTTGACTCCTCTATAAATCGTCTTAGCTCTTCATGTTGGTAGATATAGGTAAAAATATCGTTGCTCCCCTTGGCTTTAAGTCCATCTTCGATGAGTTTGAGGTTGACCAGTTTGAGTTGTTCCTCTTTTTGAGTCTGTAGCGTAAATGTTTTTGGCTCTTTTTTTACTTTAAATTCATAGAAATGTTGTCGAAGTTTTCTAATGATTCTACTGCTCTCCGAGCCATCAGGAAAGGTTTTAATCTGACTCTTTTGGCTACGGTGAAGGGTTAAGTAGGCAGTTTTGCTATTGAGCTTTAGCTCCTCTTCTAGGGCTTGGTCTTTCTCTTCTAAAATCTGTGAAGCGAGTTGATGAAGCTGTCTGTTTTGGAGTCGAAGCTTTCGCGTACGTACAATAAAATCTTTGAGACGTTCCAAACTCATAGAGATATTCTCAATAAAGGTCGCCATCTCATCTGAGATACCCTCTATAAAGGTTTTTATTTTAGGGTGTAGTGTAAAGAGTTCACCATAAAATATTTCGCGTATTTTATTGTTGGCAAGGTTAAGCTCTTCTATTTTTTCTAAAATATCCATTGCTTTTTCGATGAGTAGGTCAAGCTCTAAAGAGTTTTCATTCTCTACTTTAATGAGTAGGGTACGAATCTCTTGGTCACGTTGATTGAGTTTAAGAAAAATACTCTTAAGCAGGGCTAAAATCTCATCGAGATAGTAGGCTTTATGCTCTTGAAGGTAGCGAGACTTCTGTTTGAGTAGCTCTTGAAGTTCAGCATCATAGGTGTTAAAAATCACCCCATAGTCAATACGTCGTAAAGTGACATCTATAAAGTGTCGATAGCTTTGAGCAAGTTCACTCTTCTCTCCAATCTTCACCACCAAGCGTGAAGTAGCCAGTGCATCAGAGGCAGTCTCTTTTTGATTTTTATAAATCTCATCAAGCTCTTGACGATGCGTGTAGATAAATTCAATTAGTTCTATATGGGTCATATATTAGGTAGCCTATTTCAAATTTGGGGCGTATTATAACTTAAAAGGTTGAGGGTTTAATGGTTGTAAAAAAGGTAAGTGTTTGGTTTAAGTTACAACCATCTTAAAAGTCGTTCAACATTTAAGCCCATGGCTGTTGATTCGTTTCCCTGTACCTGTTTGATGTACTTCTTGCAAAACCCCTCAACCATACAACCACCAGCTTTTCCTTGCCAGTCACCACCCTCTAGGTAAGCTTCTAAGTCTGCTTCGTCGTAAGGTAAAAACTCATAGTAGGTTGCTGAGACATCAGACATGTAAAATTTTTTAGTTTTGTAGTGCATTACCGAGATAATCGCCATGCTAGAGCCACTCTGTAGCTCTAAAATACGCTTGGCATCGGCTCTATCTTTAGGCTTTCGGAGCAGTGAACCATCAGAAGACAAAACCACCGAGTCAGCAGTGAGTAGGGGAGTCTCTAAGCCAAACTCTTTAATGGCAGCTTCTAGTTTACCTTTACTAGCAATATAGGCAAAATCTTTAGCATTGGTTGTGGTAATGGTCTCTTCATCATAAGTAGGTGCTTGTTGTATAAAAGGGATGTTAAAGTTGTTGAGCAGCAAAGCCCGAGAAGTAGAGTTAGAAGCAAGATGTATCATGGTGTTCCTGTAGGGTGTAGACCCTGTCTACACCGTGTTAATTAAATTTGTAATGTTGTTAAAATAGTGAGCTTGGTTTTGACGGTGTAGTCGGGGACTACACCTTACAAACCTCGAAGCGTTATTCCCAACCAAAGTGCCATTATACCAAGCACAATATTAATAGGCAACAAAACTTTAGGAATCAAAGCAACCGAAGCTTTTGCACCAGCTAAATCAGCAGCATCAAAAAGTTTTTGAGCTTTTCTTCTTTTTATGTACATCCAAGTAAAATTCATGGTCATAATCATCCATAGTACCTCTTTCATGTGAACAAAATTATAAGTTTGCATCGCAACTTCAGAGATAACATTTCCATCTACATCAACAGCAGCAGCTCTAAATCCAAGCCCAACAGCCATAATGACAGCTGTAATTATAAGTAGTAAAATAAATGGAATCACCACATTAAAAAACTTACCAGTAATGGCAAGTGTCCGTCCAAGTCTAACCTTTGGGTCTTCTATAAGTTGTAGGTTAGGGTGAACAGCCAGTCGAATGGCTATCATACCACCCACCCATACAAAGGCAGAGAGTACATGTAAAAATACGATTTCATGGGCATACGTCCCAAAAAGTTCAATCATGGTTTGTTTCATACTAAATTTGTCCTATTTATAATTTTTTAAGAATATAGCCAATTTAGCTTAAGGTGAGTTTTATAGTTTGAGGATAGGTGTATTATCATCTTTAGTGAGTTCTCTAATTAACATCAATTATATTATTCACCCATAAACCCAAGACATCAAAACCTCAACGCTGTCAAAATTTAGCTCATGAAAACAAAATTCGGTGAGTCGGTATTTGTCACTTTTGTTTGTCTCTATGTCTATAAATATGGTTCTTATCTTTTTTTGATTTTTAGTGATGTTGTTAAGATAGATGAGTGGGTAGTAGAGTTGTAACAATACAAAATTCTCTCGTGCCTTAGCTCCTTGTTTTGCTTCAAAGATAATAATTTCATTTAAAAAAAATGACAATTTGACATATTTTTGAATAATTTAAAATAAACCACTTATAATTATACTATCTAAGATAAAAAGGTATAATTATGGCAACACTAAATCCAAACTTTAGGCAATTAGATATGACATTACAATTTAATAATATTATAGAGAATAAAACAAAAAATAGTTATAAATTTATAGACCTTTTTGCAGGGGTTGGTGGGATTCGCCTTGGTTTTGAAGAGGTATTTAAAGATAAAAGCTCCTTTGTTTTTTCGTCTGAAATAGATAAATTTGCACAAGAAACCTATGCTAGTAACTATGGTCATCTTCCATCAGGAGATATTACACAAATAGAACCACATGAGATACCTAAATTTGATATACTGTTAGCAGGTTTTCCATGTCAGCCATTTTCTAATGCAGGATTAAAAAAAGGTTTTGAAGATACTCGTGGAACACTTTTTTTTGATATAGCTCAAATAGCTAAACACCATAAACCACAAGTACTTTTTCTAGAAAATGTAAAAGGGTTTAAAAACCATGATAAAGGAAATACTTTTAGAGTGGTAAAAGAGACACTTGAAGATTTAGGATATCGAGTTTTTTCACAAGTCTTAAATGCAAAACACTTTGGTGTCCCACAAAATAGAGAAAGAATTTATATTATTGCTTTTTTAGACCATAGTATAGAGTTTGAATTTCCAAAACCCTTAGAAAAAAGTGTAAAATTGGGTGATATTTTAGAGAAAAAAGTAGATAAAAAATATACCATTTCAGACAAACTTTGGGCAGGTCATCAACGCCGAAAACTAGAACATAAAAAGAAAGGAAATGGATTTGGATATTGTATATTTACCGAACAGTCAGAATATACAAGTACCATTAGTGCAAGATACTATAAAGATGGTTCAGAGATTTTAATAGAACAGAAAGATAAAAATCCAAGAAAACTCTCTCCAAGAGAAGCAGGACGGCTTCAAGGTTTTCCTGATGATTTTAAAATAGTTGTGAGTGATACACAAGCCTATAAGCAGTTTGGAAACTCTGTGGCTGTTCCTGTTATTAGTGCAATTGCTAAAGAGATTTATAAATCTCTTAAATAATCTAAAAGTCTTTGTCTTAATTCTTCTCTATTATTTGCATAGTGTAAAGCTCTATGACAATTAGGGCATAAAGCTACCGTATTAGAAATACTATCTTCTCCACCTTCTGATAGTGGAATTACATGATGAATTTCAATATATAGCTCTCCATTTTTTTTAGAAAAACTTCTATAGTTACAATTTGGCATTTCACATAAATAGTTTGAACGTTGTTTAACATAATTTTTCAATGTATTGTTTCTCGGATAAGTTGTAATTGTTTGTACTACTTGATTGGGATGAGGATTGATATTATTTGCCTTAGTCTTAAGTAAATTAATATCAATCTGAGAATAGATTTTTTCTTCAATTTCATCATCTGTACTTCTTGATAAATTATATATAAAAATATTTTGTTGGTCATGCGTAAATAAAATTTCATCGCCTATGGAGATATAAGAAATTAAATCAGTTAAACCCATTCTTGGCTCAATAGGTCTATTTGCTCCTTCTCGTTGTGAAGCATAATAGGAAATAGTTAAAACTCTATTTGAAAACAACTCTTTAATCTGAATATCTTGTCGTCTATCTAGTGGATTTATTTCAAAAAAATTAAATATCTCTTTTTGTTGCATATTTGGTACATAAGCACTTTTTCCTACATCTGTTTTTGAAACAGTTTTTATAGCATAATTAGGAAATGTTGCTTCTACTAACTCTATTATTTCATTTCTAGTCATTTTTTGAATCCTCTTTTAGAAGTTCTATTAATTCTAGCTCTAATCCAATACAAAGTTTCATTAAACTCAAATATGAAGGATTTCTTTTTGCTCTTTCAAGTAAACTAATATAGGTTCTGTCAAAATTACATTTTTCAGCCAATTTCTCTTGTGAGATATTTAAATTATTTCTTTGTGTTTTAATTTTTTGTGCAAGTTGATTTAAAAGTTCTTGTTCATGATTTTCCATGAGATGAGTTTACTCTTTTGAAGACAAAAACTCAACGGACAATAGTCACATATTAAGTTTATAGAAAAATCATTCTTTTCTAAAAAAAATGACTAAGGCTATTAAGAAGTATAAACACCCAAAAACAACCCATGTTCAAAACACAAACTTTATAATTTTAAGATATAATAAAATAATTAATATATAAAATTAATATTATAAAAAGGTAGGAATATGATATATAAAAACATAGACTCAAAAGAACAAGAACTAAACCAACTAAAAAAACTTTTAAAACAGAGTAAAAATCCAAAACAACAAGCTCTAATACGAGCTGATTTAGCACGTGTTGAAAATGGCTATCAAGCAGAAAAAGATAATGCTTACTACCTTGACTTCTCTTTTAAAGATAGCCCTAATCATATTTTACTTCATGATATTCGCATAGAGCATAATGGACAAGTAGCACAGATTGACCACATTCTTATAAGCAGATTGCGTATTGAAGTACTAGAGAGTAAAAGTTTTTCAGGAAAACTAACCATCAAAGGTGATGGCTCATTAAATGTAGAGTATGGGAAGAAGGTACAAACATTTCCAAATCCAATAGAGCAAAATAACCGACACGCACAGATATTGTCAGAATTTTTAAAAGAGAATATGGAGCTACCTTCCAATCATAAACTGCTAGGTATACCTATTGATTCAACAGTATTAATTAACCCTCAAACAACGCTTACTAATGATACTTTACCCGATGGATTTACTAGAGCTGATTCATTTAAGACCTATAGGAATGAGGGTATTGATAAAATGGGTGTAGTGAATGTTTTTAAAAGTATTGGGACAGCTATGAAGATTGATAGAGCTAAAGAGATTGCAGATTTTTTAGTAAAACATCATAGTCCAAAAACTTATGACTATAGTAAAAAATATCCTATTAAAGAAGAGGAAAAAGTAGAAAGTATTGTTATACCTCAACAAGAAGAAAAGTTAACGATAGAGGAGCCCAAAAAAGAGTCAAAAACTCCTCTATGTTCTAAATGCCAAAGTGACACTATAGAGATACATTATGGAAAATATGGCTACTACTTTAAGTGTCTTAGCTGTAATGGAAATACGGCTATTAAACTCACTTGTTCTAATACTGACTGTAAACCAAAGCTGAAAAAAAGTAAGTTAAATTTTTATCAGGTTTGTGATGTTTGTGACAGGAATGAGTTGTTTTTTACAAATCAGGAAATAAAAGAAGTTGTTTAAATTTGGAAGTTTTCTACTCCCAAACACTCTGCCTCTAAACATCTATACCATGTTCATACATCTCATTTTTCCATAAAGAGAAATAGTATGGTAAATTAGCGTCAATAATATATCTGCTCATCTCTTAAGCAATCTTTTGAAGTGAATATTTTTGTCCCATAAGTTGTGTAGCAAAAGCCAAACAAGTTTGAATGTCTTCTTGTGTAAGTGTAGGATACTCTTTTAGTATCTCTTCATGACTCTCTCCAGCACTTAAAAATTCTAATATAGTTTGTACTGTAATTCGCTGACCTCGAATAGTGGGTTTTCCATTACATACATCTGCATCTATGGTTATATTTCCATTAAAATATGATAATTTTTCTGATTGCATGATTGATTCCTTTTTGCAAATTGTTTAAGTATAGCATATTTGCCCCTAAATATAGCTACCTCCCATATATCAACTAGCCCATAAATTCTTTTGATACGCACCAGTTAAAAACTGCTGAAATCATAAATCCATAAAATAAGATAAAAATTTTCTTAAAAATGCTACAATATGCACATTAATGCACAATTAAAAAAGAGTAGAACAATACAGCTCTTGCAAGGCGTACCGTTCAGAAACATTTATCCCAACTTGTTAGTAAAAAGCAGATAGAAGCTTATGGAGAGGGAAGAGGACGATAAGAGGAGTATCAGCATAAGATAGATATTAACATAGACTTTGAAAAGGGTAAAATTTTAGAAGCAAACTAAAAAGCCAACTATCTTATGAAAACTCTTAATCGTACCATGATAGACTATTTTGCAAGAGATACAAATCGTCAAAAAAGATACTATCCACTACTTGCACTCAATGAACATTTATTTATGAGTTTTGCTAAAAATGAACTAGGGTTAAATGTTCCTTGGAGTGCTATTGTTTTTGCTAAAGGTGGTGATTTTCACTATGTTGTTAAACGCTATGACCGTTATAGAAACTATGCCTATGGGCAGTACGACATGGCACAACTTTTAAACATGCCAAGTGATAAAAAGTACAATACCGACACGCTAACGGTTATGGAATAGAGTAGAATAATTGACACGTAAAGATATTGTCTTAAAATGAAAAAACTTGCAAGAGCTTGGTACTTTTAAGTTTTGCAAGTTTTTACTTTATCGAGCTTATTAAAGAGTGTTTTCAGAAGAAAACACTCTACGAAAATTATAAATTCGCTTCCAAATAAGCCAACGCCTTCTCTTTAGCTTCACTTATTTTAGAGGCATCTTTCCCACCTGCTTGGGCAAAGTCTGGTCTTCCACCACCTCCACCACCTAAGATAGGGGCTATCTCTTTTATCCAATTACCTGCTTTGATACTTGTCTCTTTTGAACCACAGGCTATCATGACCTTGTCGCCCTTTTTCTGAAAGAGCATAATGGCAAGGTTAGGGTACTTGTTTTTAGCTTCATCTATAAGCTCTTTAATGTCTCCTGCTTCTACCTCGTCTACGATGACAGTTGCACCGTTGAGTTCAGTTGCCGTTAGCTCTTTTTTGGTTGAGCTTAGAGCTGTTTTAAGTTCACTTTTGAGTGCTTTGACATCCTCTTTTAGTTTGTTAATACCAGCTAATGGATTTTGGTTTTTAAGCTCTGCTTTTACTTCGTTCATGGCTGTTCTTAAACGGTTTACTTCTGCTATAGCTGATTTGCTACAGACAGCTTCAACTCTTCTAACTCCTGCACTGACTCCTGACTCTTTGGTAATCATAAAAAGACCAATTTCCGAGGTGTTATGAACATGTGTTCCCCCACAAAGTTCTACCGAGGCATTACCCATGCTAACTACTCTTACTTCGTCGCCATATTTTTCACCAAAGAGTGCCATAGCTCCTGCTTCTTTTGCATCATCTACGGACATAATTTCAG
>JALUMR010000145.1 GCA_027055805.1 Campylobacteraceae bacterium | reverse complement strand
GGTCGTTACTGTTTGTGACCATGCTCGTGAGACTTGTCCTATGTTCCCTCACCTTGTAAAGAAAATTCATGTAAGTTTTGAAGACCCAGATGGAAAAGAGTTTGATGCTTTTGTAGATACCTATAATGAAATTGAAGAGATTTTATTACCAAAGGTAAGCGATGCCCTTAATTCATAATATGAAAAGGAGATTAAAATAATGTGGAAAGAATCTGTCGATTACCTCACTATAGATTTACTTGGTCTAAGTGGTAGGCTCAATGAGAGCATAAACTTTTTTATCTACGATACCGTAAAAATACTCTTTTTGCTTATCGTGATTATTTTTGTGGTCTCCTACCTAAGAACCCATTTCAATACTGAAAAAGTCAGGCTCTACCTTCAAGGTAAATCAGAATTTACAGGCAATGTACTCGCTTCACTCTTTGGGATAATTACCCCATTTTGTTCTTGCTCTGCTATTCCTCTCTTTTTAGGATTTATTCAGGCACGTATTCCTCTTGGGGTGACCTTTTCATTTCTTATTAGCTCCCCAATGAACAATGAAGTAGCCATTGCCTTACTCTTTACCCTGTTTGGGTGGAAGATTACAGCTATTTACATAGGTTTTGGTCTGCTTGTAGCGATTATTGGTGGTTTTGTTATTGGTAGACTGGGACTTGACAAATATATCTTGATGGATGTCAAACCTATGGAGGGTGAACTTGAAGATGTTGAGGTAAAACTTACACAAAAACAACGTATATCTGAAGCGTGGGAGTATACCTACGATATATTTAAACAGATTTGGCTCTATGTGCTTATTGGGGTGGGGATTGGTGCTTTAATTCATGGTTATGTTCCAGCAGACTTTATTGCTAAGTATGCAGGTGGTGACAACTGGTATGGTGTGCCTTTAGCTGTAATACTCGGTGTGCCCATGTACTCCAACGCTGCTGGTGTCATGCCACTTGTAGAGGTACTTACAGACAAAGGTATGTTACTGGGAACGGCTCTTAGCTTTATGATGGCAATTACTGCCCTCTCTCTGCCAGAGGCTATGATATTGAAAAAGATACTTCATGTACGACTTATTGGGGTATTTTTTGGGATTGTCGGCTTTGGGATTATCTGTATAGGATATCTCTTTAACACTATTTTAAATTAAACTGAGGTGGAATCGGAGACTTTAGTCCCGAACAAGACGAGGCTAAAGCCATCGATTCCTAATTTTACAAAAATTATTAAAGGAATAAAAATGGCTACAAATAGAATAATAAGAATTGCAATAGGTTTAGCACTAATCGGCTATGGAGTTTACAGTGGAAATGCATGGTTTTACCTTGGGGTTATGCCACTCATTACAGGTATTATCAATTGGTGTCCGTTAGAGATGAAAATGGGAACTTGTGACCCTACTTCAGGATGTTGTGCAACACCTAAATCAAACGATGAGAGTAGTTGTTGTACGCCTCTTAAAGAGGTTGACCCTAAAACTATCAATAGCTTTTCTACCACTGAAAAACCAAAAATAGCAGATGGTGTCAGACAGATACTTATTTTAGGTACAGGTTGTGCTAAATGTGTGGCTCTGCTAAAAGTTGTTAATGAAGCTGTAGAGACACTTGATGGTAACTTTGAAGTAGAAAAGGTAGAAGATATTGAGAAGATAATGAGCTACAATGTTGTGAGTACCCCTGGGCTTGTCATTAATGGCGAAGTAAAATCAACAGGAAAACTTTTGAGTCTTCAAGAGGTTGTTGCATTGCTTAAAGAGGCAAAATAAAATGCGTATATTGCTCTCTTTCTTAACCTTTACCACCCTATTAGTCTATGGT
>JALUMR010000144.1 GCA_027055805.1 Campylobacteraceae bacterium | reverse complement strand
TGAGCATTGTTAGTAATGCTGTGATGTTGCATGGTGGGGATATAAAAATAAATTCTGCATTAGAAAAAGGAACGACTATAGATATTATTTTATAAATTCTTAAAGTACCGATATTTCAGTCTTTACTTATCAAAAAAATTTTTAAATTGTTTTACACTCCCTGTTTTACTATTTTTCATCTTGATATGTAAAGGTATCGTTTTTTTTCTAAAGATATTTTATCGAATAGTTGATTTTGTTCACTAAATAGATTTTGAAAGTTCATCAATGAGCCTTTTTTATATGTAAATTATACTTTACATATAACTACTCTTACTATTATAAAATATAAAATCCATTAATATAGGAATCCAAACAACCAAAGAGGAATAGCATGACTCTTTCCAAAGAATTAGATATAATTCTTTAAAAAAGAGTTTCCGTGATTTCATTTAAAGACCTCCCCCTACCCTCTGATATTTTAGATAATCTAACATCGTTAGGTTACAAAAAACCAACACCTATTCAAGAAGAGGCTATTCCAGCTATATTAAAAGGTAAAGATGTCATTGCCAAAGCTAAAACTGGCTCGGGTAAAACACTTGCTTTCTCCTTGCCTCTTGTTTTAAAACTGGATGAAGCTGAACACTTTCCTCAAGCACTTATTATCGCTCCTACACGTGAACTTTGTGAGCAGATTTCAGGGGAGATTCAAAAACTGGCTCGTTATAAATCTGACGTAAAAGTCATAACACTTTATGGAGGAACTTCACTTACTAAACAGGTTGCCTCTTTAGAAAAAGGAGCTGATATTTTGGTGGGAACCCCTGGGCGACTTCTTGACCATTTTTCACGCGAGACCATACATTTGGGTCAAATAAAAACACTCATACTTGATGAAGCTGACCGAATGCTTGACATGGGTTTTGCTGATGACATTTTAAAAATAGTCTCCAACTTACCTAAACAGAGACAGAGTCTGCTTTTTTCGGCTACCTATCCTGAAAACATTGACAAACTAACTAAAGTCATTTTGAAAAACCCAGTAGAGATAAAAGTAGAAAGTAAAGAGAAAGCCGTAGCCATAGAGGAGCATGTTTATAAAGTTACAGATAAAGACAAAGCCCTACTTGCAACGCTTCAACACTATCAGCCCTCTTTGGCTTTGGTATTTTGTAATACTAAAGTAAAAACAACAGAAGTGAGTGATATGTTACATGAAAAAGGTTTTGATGTAGCAACGCTTAATGGCGACCTTGAACAGTATGAACGCCAAGAGATGTTACTTCAATTTGCTAACGGTTCACTTCCTGTTTTGGTTGCTACTGATTTGGCAGCAAGAGGTTTAGACATAGAAGCCATTGATATAGTAATAAATTATGACACTCCTATGAAAACAGAAGATTATACACACCGTATAGGTCGAACAGGAAGAGCCGATAAGAGTGGTTTAGCAGTTAGTCTCTGTGATGAGTATGGATTAAGTAAATTATACGAAATTAAGCCAAATTTAGAAAATAAAAATATCGATACCCTCAAACCCAATAAAAACTTCTATATGCAAGGTTCAGTGGCTACACTCTGTATAGATGGGGGAAAAAAGAAAAAAGTCCGTGCAGGAGATATCTTAGGAACACTTTGTAAAGATATAGGCATAGAGAACAAACACATTGGTAAAATTAATGTTTATGCAACACACTCTTATGTGGCTATTGATAAGTCAATTATTAAAAAAGCATTTAATGGTTTAAAAAATGGGAAAATAAAAGGGAAAAAGTTAAGAGTTTGGTGGTTGGACTAAAAAGTCCAACCAAAAGAGATGTTACTCGCTAAATGCACCCACAGAAGTTAAATGTTCATAACGTTGATTAAGCATATCATCAATGGTTAACTCTTTAAGTGCAGCAACATTTTCAAGAAAATATTTTTTTACTACTTCTGCTGCTAGTTTTTTACCTCTATGTGCACCAATTAAGGGTTCATCTAAAATATCATCTACCAATCCATAACTAAGAAGATCATCTGGTGTGATTTTCAGTGCTTTGGCAGCTTGTTCAACTTTTGAAGGGTCATTCCATAAAATAGCAGCACACCCTTCTGGTGAGATAACAGCAAATACAGAGTAACGCATCATTGCCAATTTATCTGAAACACCAATGGCTAAAGCACCACCAGAACCACCTTCTCCAATCACTATAGATATCATGGGAACTTTAATGTTTGTAAATTCAAAAAGGTTCTTTGCAATTGCTTCACTCTGCCCACGCTCTTCAGCACCAAGCCCAGGGTATGCACCTGGAGTGTCTATAAGCATAAGAACGGGGATATTAAACTTCTCTGCAAGTTTTACAGCACGAAGTGCTTTTCTATAACCCTCAGGATTTGGCATACCAAAGTTTCTTTTTAACTTATGTTTGGTTCCACGCCCTTTTTGCTCACCAATAACCATGGTTTTTTGACCATCTATATAACCCATATAACATAAAATAGCTGGGTCATCACGAAATGCTCTGTCTCCATGAATTTCATAAGCATCATCCATAATCAAACGAATATAATCTAAAGCATAAGGTCTATCAGGATGACGTGCAAGTTGTAACTTCTGATAGTCACTTAGTGACTTCATCGTCTTTTCAACTTCTTTTTCTAAATCTTTTGCAAATGTCTCAATTGCAAAATCATCATTTTTTGCACGAGAGGAGTCAAGGTCTTGTTGAATCTGCTCAATTTTTTTTTCAAATTCTAAATACGTTGCCATATAACGTCCTTATACTTTTTTGAAGATTACAACACCATTTGTTCCACCAAAACCAAACGAATTACTCATAACAACATTAAGTTCAGCATCACGTACACCAGTAGTTACATAATCCAAATCACAATTCTCATCTGGAGTTGTGTAATTAATTGTTGGTGGTAATTTTCCATCACGCATTGCCATCAGACAAACTACTGCTTCAATAGCACCTGCAGCACCTAAACAGTGACCTATCTGCCCTTTAATCGAACTCATTGGAGGACAATTTTCTTTACCACCAAATAACTCTTTTACGGCTACTGTTTCATTTTTATCATTGGCTGGAGTTGATGTACCATGTGCGTTAATATAATCTACTTTGATATCACCTGCCATACGCATAGCCGCTTTCATAGCACGAAGTGGTCCATCCATAACTGGAGTTGTAATGTGATTGGCATCACCACTCTCTCCAAATCCAACTACTTCTCCATAAATTTTTGCTCCACGAGCCACTGCCATTTCATACTCTTCAAGTACCAATGCTGCTGCACCTTCACCCATAACAAAACCATTTCGGTCTGCATCAAATGGACGTGATGACTCTTTAGGGTTTTCGTTATTTGTACTCAAAGCTTTCATCGCAGCAAAACCACCAATACCTGCTCCACAAATAGCAGATTCTGCACCAACTACCAACATTCTATCTGCACCATCAAGCATAATGGTCTTAGTCGCTTCTGCTATGGCATGTGTTCCAGCTGCACAAGCAGTTACAGAAGCTAAGTTTGGTCCTTTAATCCCATGTTCAATAGAGATAAAACCACCCAACATGTTAACAAGAGATGAAGGAATAAAGAAAGGAGAGATACGTCTTGGACCACGATTTTCACAAACTATAGAGTTCTTCTCAATATTTGGAAGTCCACCAATCCCCGAAGCCGAAGAGATACCAAAACGTTCCATATCTATTTCATCAGTAAAATTCGCATCAGCCATTGCTTCTTGCGTAGCTTTGATTCCTAGGTGAATAAATCGATCAGCTTTTTTGACCTCTTTCGCATCCATTACCTTATTAGCATCAAAACCAACAATCTCTCCTGCAATTTTTACAGAAAATTTTTCAGCATCAAAAAGCTCAATCTCTTTAATTCCACATTCACCATTTAAAATAGCTGCAAATGAACTCTCTTTGTCTTGCCCTACGCTGTTGATCATTCCTAAGCCAGTAATTACTACTCTTTTCACTCTATCTCCTATGCATTTTTAAGATATATATCAAACTAATTAAAATAGCTTCATATATATTTTAAATATAAAAGGGCAGACACATTGGTCTGCTCTTATTATGCTTGAATATTTTCAATAAATTTTATTGCATCTGAAACAGTTGCAATTTTTTCAGCATCTTCATCAGGAATTTCAATATCGAATTTCTCTTCAAGTGCCATTACTAGTTCAACAACATCAAGGCTATCAGCACCAAGGTCTTCTACAAACTTAGACTCTTCCTTAACCTCATCTGGGTTTACGTTTAGTTGTTCTACAACAACTTCTTTTACATCATCAAATAGTGCCATAACACTCTCCTAATAGTTAAATTTATACTTGGAAGTATAGCAAAAAAATATAAATATACATATGGCTTCTCTTCTCTTCATCATTTATACATCAAACTTTCCCTAATTGTAAACACTATTTATCGAAAAAACTCTTTTTTTCATATAAAAAATAATAAATCAAAAAACATCTCATTTATATCTATAAATAATTGTGTAAAATCCATTTATATATATAATGTAAGTAAATATTTTATCTATTTGTCTATAAATAATTTTTAACATCTCTGTTTTTTTAATAATTAAAAAAGAATAATTATAAAAATAATTAAATTTGTAGTAAAAAAATCTTAAATATTTTTTTATTTATCTAAACAATTAAACTGTGGTCTTTATAATCTAAATATTTTTCTAAAAAAATATACTTTTAACTTGTTTATAAGAAAAGAAAGATATAATTCCCAAATTTTTTTAAATCAAGGATATTACCAAATTATGATAAAACATTTGACTATATTGACAGCCTTAACCTTAACTGCATCTGCATTAGATAATGCATATCTTGCAAAAGTGTCTGAAGGTATCAAAAATTATCATGCTGAAGTGATAACTTATAATACACCAGCACACGAAATCCCCATGGTGGATAACACCAAAAAGAGTCAAGTAACGACTCCGACAATAACCAAAGAGGAAAGGGTTACTGTTGTAAACAAAAAGATAAACAACTACGATGACATTAAAATCTTCAAAACCAAAGAAATCGAACCTATCAACTACACCAATACCATCTCTCTTAACAAACTACAAGTTTCAGAAAAAAAACAAAAATTTTTCCATATGATTCTTCCTGCTATTTTAATCTCTAAAGCAAATTTAAAATTAAAAAGAGAACGAGTTCTTTCATTGATGTCAACACCTAAAGAGGAACTTTTAAAAGAGGATAGAGAGTTTTTAGAGCATTTATATAAAACTTATAAAACTAAAGATAATCATACCTTAGTAAGTCGTTTAAAAACTCACCCTGTAAGTATTATTTTAGCTCAAGCAGCTATTGAGTCTGCATGGGGAGAGTCTAGATTTTTTAAAGAAGGTAACAATATTTTTGGTATGTGGTCATACAATAAAAATGAACCACGAATAAAAGCACATCATACTAGAAATGGGAAAGCCATTTATGTAAAGAAGTATGCTTCACTTAGTGATGCCATTGATGATTACTTTGCAGTTATTGGTAGAGGTGCCTATAAGAACTTTAGAAAACAGAGAAGCATTACAGATAACCCTCTTAAATTAGTAGATTACTTAGTAAACTATTGTGAGTTAGATAACTACCCAAATAAACTAAAAAAATTCATTGTACATAACAAACTTAGAAAGTTTGATAAATTTAAAATCTCAAGTAATTATATATAAAGAGAATGTTGTCAAGTGACAACATCCTATCTTCTCTACTTCTTATGTTCTATTTGAACCGTATCATTTGCAGAACTTCCTGAACCAAATACTTTTCCTATAATATTTTTGAACCCAGCCTCACTCTCTTCATATTCACGCTCTGCTTCTTGTAAAGCACTCTCCCATGCCGATGAAAATCCTGGTGCTTGAAGCATCATTTTTCTTAAAGCATTATCATAAAGGTTAAACTGTCTAAGTTCAGCACGTCCAGGTTTTTGACCTAAAGTTTTTACAGAAATTCTCAAATTTTCATTCTCTTTTTTAAGTGCTTCCATATCTGCCATGAGTGTTTTATTCCCTGCATCAGTAATCTTCATCTGTCGCTCTAAATGGTCTTGATACTCTTTTAACTCTTTTTTATGTTTTCGAATGGTCAAAAGTGATTTTAAGTAAGAAAGTACCCAACCAAGGGCTATTCCTCCAAGAATTATTAGAATTGTTTGTGGGTTAAACTCTATGTTCATTATCTCTCCTTAATATTTTAATTATAAATATTATATCATAAGAAATTCATCTCTTTTAATTAAATCTATCTTTTATGATAAAATACCAGCATGAGAATAGATTTACACAACCACACAACACGATGTAACCATGCTAAAGGCTCTATGGAGAGCTACATAAAACGTGCTATAGAATTGGGCATAGACATTTATGGCTTTTCAGAACATGCTCCTATGGATTTTGATGAACAGTATCGTTTAAAATTTCATGAAATGAACGACTATAAAAATGATGTACTTACACTCAAAGAGAAATATCAAAAAGATATTAAAATTCTTCTTGGCTATGAAGTAGACTACTTAAAAGGACATATAGATGAACGCATTATAAAAGCAGATGTTGATTATATGATTGGTTCTGTTCATTTTTTAGGTAGCTGGGGTTTTGATAATCCTGAGTTTTCAGATGAATATAAAAGCAGAAACATTGATGAGATTTGGCAAGAGTATTTTGATAATATTGAAACAATGGCAAAAATGGGTGCATTTGATATTGTGGGTCACCTAGACCTTATTAAAATTTTTAACTTCATGCCTAAACGAGATATTAGAGTTATAGCAACTCCTGCCCTTAAAGCCATTAAAAAATCAAATATGGTTATAGAACTCAACGCTGCTGGTCTACGAAAACCCTGTAAAGAGGTCTATCCCTCTAAATCTCTTCTTGAAGTTGTCTATGAATTTGATATCCCCATTACTTTCTCCTCAGATGCTCATGCCATTGGACAAGTAGGCTTTAAATATAATGAAGTTAGAGAGTTAGCAAAAAAAATAGGTTTCACTAAAGCTGTTACTTTTGAACAACGTCAACAACAATTGGTTACTTTTTAACCAAGAAATGTTACCTATTTAAAAAAATTTGCGATACAATCAATGCAACTTTAAAATTTTAGGAGATTACCAATGGGTAAATTTGTAGAAGATAATGACGTAAAAGGATTTTTTAAATTCTGTGAAGAGAACGAAGTAGAGTTTGTAGATTTTAGATTTACAGACATCAAAGGTGCATGGCATCATATTTCGTACAGAATGAGTGCTGTGACAGAGGGTCAGCTTGAAGGTGGTCTTCCATTTGATGGTTCATCTATTGAAGCTTGGCAACCAATTAACGAATCTGACATGCTACTTAAGCCAGATGTTGGTTCTGCATTCCTTGACCCGTTTACTGCTGACAGTACTGTTATTGTAATTTGTAATGTTTATGACATTTACAAAAATGAACTTTACGCTAAATGTCCAAGAA
>JALUMR010000143.1 GCA_027055805.1 Campylobacteraceae bacterium | reverse complement strand
GCTGATATTATAGGGCTTCAAGAGGTAGAAAATGAAAATGCTCTGAAACTTCTTCAAAAATCTTTACGCTCTGTAGGTTGCTACTATAAGTACTTAGCCATAACCCATAAAAAGAAATCTGCCATACAGGTAGCGGTTCTTTCTAAACTGCCTATGGTGAGTGCTAAAGAGATAGTGGTTAATCGAAAATTGAAATATAGAAATATTTTAGAGTTAAAATATATGGTCAACAAAAAGCCTTTTTTTCTTTTTGTAAATCATTGGACTTCTAAACATTCAGCCGAGAGTAGACGAATAGTCTCGGCTAAGGTGCTAAAAAGTAGAATAGAGCGTTTGCCTAAAGGTACAGACTATATTTTACTTGGTGATTTTAATTCAAACTATAATGAGTATAAACATATGGAGCCAAAACTCAATGATAGCCATGGAAAAACAGGCATAAACCATGTTCTAAAAACCATAGTTGACAATAAAATGGTTGAAAAAAAAGATATAGCTAAAAATCTACACTATAACTTGTGGCTAGAGTTACCAAATTTTCAACGTTGGAGTCATAATTTTTATGGTTCAAAACAGGCTTTAGATTCTATAATTTTACCTCATAGTATGTTTGATGGAGAGGGTGTAGATTATGTCAATGAGAGTTTTAAAGTCATAAAGCCCCCATATCTGTTCAGTAAAAAAGGTTATATTAATAGATGGCAATATAAAAATAATCGACATCTAGGTAAAGGTTACTCTGACCATCTACCCATAGTAGCTACTTTTTCTACTTCTGCTTATAAGTCTAGTAAGAAGAGTTTTAAAAAAGAGGGGAAGATAGAAGATTTATATAAAAAAGAGCTAAGAGGTTCACTCAAATTAAAAAATGTAAAAGTCATATTTAAATCGAAACATCATGCCATCATAAAACAGTCCAAATCTGGAAGAGCTATTTTTGTTTATGGAGCCAATGGTTTAGAGCAGGGAAAAGCTTATGATATAGTAGTTGAAAAGAGTAAAATCTATCATGGACTACATGAAATTATAAAATTTTCTGTAGATTATAATTATGGAAAGCGTAACATAGACAATTTGTTTTATAGAGCTAAGCCAGACTTTTCTAATAGAGCGTTAGAGAATGAAGTTGTAAAAAATATAAGAGGTATCTATAAAAACAATAGATTCTTTATGGGGAATAAAGCCTATAAAATATTTTTTAAAAACAAGCCTTTACGACCAAAAAATGGGACAAAACTAAAGTTACATAGAGTGCAAATAGGATATTATGACGCAATGCAATTGGTAGTTTGGTCTACAGAAGATTTTGAAAAAGTGGAGTAAAAAATGGAAAATTATTATTTAGGTATAAAGGCATTTCATGTCATAGCTGTGATGTCTTGGATGTCACTACTTTTTTATATGCCAAGACTTTTTGTCTATCATCAAGAGAACAAAGATAAAAAAGATTTTACCGATGTGGTTAAAATACAAGAAGATAAAATATACAGAATCATAGGTGCTCCTGCTATGTGGGCAACCATTGTATCTGGTGCTACACTTATCTACATAAACCCTTCACTACTAGACCAACCATGGATGATAGCCAAACTTTTAGTTTTGGTACTCATGATTACATACTCTTTTAGTTTAGAGTACTTTAGAAAAATTTTAGCCAAAGATGAGTGTACCAAAAATGGGCAGTTTTTTAGAGCCTATAATGAGGTTCCTACACTATTTGCTATTTTGATAGTCACCTTTGTTATTACAAAGTCTATACCTATTTACTTCTCTATAGGCATTACACTCTTTTTTGGGTTTATTATTTATAAGATTTTGAGTAA
>JALUMR010000142.1 GCA_027055805.1 Campylobacteraceae bacterium | reverse complement strand
ACCATTTTAAAAGCTTCGACTTAACTATAAGATGAACCATTTTGCCATTTAGGAGAAGATTTATATTGAGGCTTTAAAAACGGCTTATCAAAAAGTTACGGAGTTGAAATCTGTTTAGTAGCTTTTTAAGAAATCCCTATTTTGGGTTTATCGTAACATCAGTTAATATATAGATGAAATCTTATCTAATTTTAGATAAAATCATCTTCTATTTAATTATTGGAGTAAGAATGTCATTAAAAATAGTCATTGCTAATCGCTCAATTAAACTCATTGGTACTTTAGTAAAAATACTAGCTTATCCGTTTCACTTTATATTTAAAAATAAACGTTTTACTATTCCTAAACAGAGTAACCCTTTTATTAAAAATAAAACTGAATCTATTATCCCAAGAATAATTTGGCAAACGAATTTCACGAACAAAGTGACACTCCCTGTCTATGCTAACTATCTTTTTAACCGTCTTATTTCACCTGATTATGAGTATCGTTATGTTAGTACAGAAGATCGTCTCTCTTTTTTAGAAGAACATGCTTCTACTGAAATTTTTGAAGCTTACAAAAAACTTACAGATGGTGCATCACAAGCTGATTTATGGAGAATGTTTGTACTAAACTACTATGGTGGTATCTACATGGATATTGATGCACATGCCGTTTGGCCACTCTCCAAAATAATCAATCCAGAAGATAGCGAAGTTTTTCTACTCAATAAACAACATTACACCAACTATTTTATTGCAACAGCAAAAGATAATCCAATCATTCAAAAAACCCTCCAAATTATTGTTGATAATATTCAGCATAAAAAAATTGGTGGTGGAGTTTATGATTTAACGGGTCCGAGTACGTTAAATCTTGCTATTGGTGAGACAAAAGTCAATTACCGTTTTTACCGTTTAACTTGCGTACAAGGAAGTTTCACTAATGAATATTTTCAATATATTGACAAACCCAAAGGGAAATGGACTCACGCTAAAAAAGAAGAACTCATAAAAGATGTTTAGGTAAAAGGAATCAAACAATGAAAAAGAAAATATTGGTTACAGGTGGTGCTGGTTTTGTTGGTAGCCACCTTTGTGAACGTTTGGTTCAAATGGGTTATGAAGTACATAGTTTAGATAATTACTTTACAGGTAGTAAAAACAACCACGTAGAGGGTGTCAACTATATAGAAGGAAATACTAAAAATATTGCTCAATTGATAAACTTTAATCCTGACATAGTTTACCATTTAGGAGAGTACTCTCGTGTTGAACAGAGTTTTGATGATATTGAAAAAGTTTGGGAGTACAACAAAGATGGTATTTTTGCTGTTTTAGAGTTTGTCCGAAAAGCTGGTTGTAAAATTCTCTATGCAGGAAGTAGTACCAAGTTTGGAGATGGAGGTTTAGGTCGTAGTGCCTCTCCTTATGCATGGACAAAAGCAACCAATACAGAGCTGGTTATGAACTATGGGAACTGGTTTAATGTCCCTTATGCTATTACCTACTTCTATAATGTTTATGGAGAAAGAGAGATAGAGAGGGGGAAATATGCGACCCTTATTGCACTATTTAAAGAAAAAATGAAAAAAGATGAGCCCTTAACCATTGTCTCTCCAGGAACCCAAAAACGGAACTTTACCCATATTGATGATATTATCAATGCTTTGGTGCTTGTAGGTGAAGAAGGATATGGCGATGAGTTTGGTATAGGAGCCAATGAAGCATTTACCATCTTAGAGGTTGCTAAGATGTTTGAAGGAGAGATTCAAATGCTCCCTGAACGTAAAGGGAACAGAATGAGTGCCGATGTTATATCAGCAAAAACAGAAGCACTGG
>JALUMR010000141.1 GCA_027055805.1 Campylobacteraceae bacterium | reverse complement strand
GACGGAGCAGGTTCATTAATAAGAGCAGAAATATTCAATACATCAGATAGATATAGATGTCAATGGGGTTGTTATAGAGATGAAGCAGATATGCAAGTACACACTTCTAACCCATCTACTGTATCTTTTCAATGGAAAGCTACAAACAATTGTAAAAAATTAAAAATTGGTGTTATGGCAAGTAAGGCTTATAGAGCCAAATATAAAACATGGATTAATCCACATAAGCCATTAAAAGTAAAAATATATACAAAAGCATGGGATAACGATGTTGTAACAGAAGCTTTCAAAACAACTTTACCTAAAACTGTTGATTATGTTGATGGTTGGAATAATATTATTGTTACATCACAAGAACCTCTTTCTGACGTGCAAAAGATTATTGCAGAGTGTACAGAAGAAGATGATGGTAAAGATGTCACTACGCTAACCAATGAAACAAGAATTAAATTACCTTTAGACTATGAATATGGAGGACAAAGTTCTGTTATTAGAGGTTCCAATAAAAAGTATAACAAACAACAAGATGGAATTTATGAAGATGTAGCAATAGGTTTATCTGATAATAAAGCAATGAGTTTATTTCAATGGCAAACAAGTACTAATTGTAAATCTTTAGTATTGAAGTCAGGACACTATCCTAATGGAAAAGGTATTTCGACCTCGGTTAATGGCATAAATATTAAGTTTTGGAGTGACCCTAGTTGGAGCAATACCTCATGTAATAATAAATTACCTTGTACTGTAAAAGCACCTAGTACGAATAATGGTAAGTATGGAAGTTACTATATCATTAAGGTCAAAACAAATGCTAATACTTTAGATGGAAATCGTATTAGTGCTGTTTGTAAAGAATAAAAAGTAAGAAGTTCTATTCCCACAATTACTGTGGGAATAATCAAAGGTATCGCTAAACCTCCTAAATTTACAACTTTCCACAACTAAGCCAACTATTCAATATATACGAAAAAGGAGTAACCCATGACTCAATTAGCCAAAGTATTCCAAAATGGCAGAAGCCAAGCCATCAGAATCTCCAAAGAGTTTAAAGTAGATACTACAGAAGTTTACATAGAAAAAGTAGGAGAAACACTAGTAATACGCCCAAAAACTCAAAACAGATGGGATAACTTTTTTAATATGTTAGATGAGCTTGGATACCTCTAATTTCTTCCTAGAGAGAGTTCAGCCACCACTAGATAACAAGGAGCTTTTTTAATGCTCTATATGCTTGATACCAATATTTGCTCTTAGATTATCAGAAATAAACCACAAAGTATAAAAAAGAAACTGCAAGAGGTAGAAGAAAATCATACCGTTGCACTCTCTAGCATAGTAGTTTCAGAACTGCTTTATGGAGCAACTAAAAAAGATAGCCCAAAACTGATGAAAATTGTATCTGCTTTTATAGATAATTTTATCATTTATGACTATTCTAAAGTTTCAGCACAATCTTATGCCAACATTCGTACAGATTTAGAGAAAAAAGGGCAGATTATAGGAGCTAATGATTTGTTGATAGCTTCTCATGCTTTGAGTCTTGGGGCTGTTTTAGTTACTAATAACAGTAGAGAATTTAAAAGAGTAGAGAAGTTGATTTTGGAGGATTGGAGTCTTTAAAAATAACTAATCAACAACTAAACTATATTTATATATAATAAAATAACATTTATATAAAAGGACTCAAATGTATACTATATCTATAGGAGATATACAGAAAAATATATCTCTCTTAACCAAACTTACCGAAGCTTTTACTATTGTAGATAAGCGTAAAAATAAAAATGTAGCCATTGTTTACCCTATCAAAAAACACTCTATTGTAGAGT
>JALUMR010000140.1 GCA_027055805.1 Campylobacteraceae bacterium | reverse complement strand
ACTAAAGTCCCTTCTCCTAGTTCTTTCGCAGTCTCTTTTGCTTCATTATCCAATAGGGGAGCTACAATAATTTTATTGTTTAATCTGGTCTTTGATCATCAGGAAGTTGAGATAAATCAGCTTCATCAAAGAGTTCTCTCTTAGGAATTGCTATAGCAATAATGATTACAACTACTCCAAAAATAAGAGCTGTAATATCTTCATTCCCTTTAAAAAAGTCAGGTAAAATAGTTTTCCCTAAACTCTCACCCATAAGAGGTTTGAAAATATCATCATAATAGAGCGTAAATACTAAACCACCGAAAAGACCACCAATAGCACCTACTAGTACATCTATTCGTCCCTCTGCAATAGAGACAGGTCCTGTACCTGGACATTTACCCAAAATTGCCATAGCACTTCCAAACAAAATACCACCTATAATCAACCCTTGTAAAATAATTGGTTTTACATGATAATGGGCTTGACCTGCATCAATCATAAAGTAAAGACCTATGGATGTTATTCCTACTGTTAAAAACAACATTTTGGGGATAATAGTGTCTTTTAACATGGAGAAACCTGCTATCTTTTCAAATTTGTCCACACGTGTGTATTGAATGATTCCACCAAAGATAACACCAATGAGAAAAACCAATGCCACAGAACCATGTGGTTGATGAATAACGGATTCAACCATTTGAAAAGTACGGTCAATAATAGTCGAGTTACTCTCTTCGGTCATAAATACTACATCTGCCATTACTTATCCTTTGTATTATAGAAAAATTTACCAGTAATAAGTAAACTTATCATAACAACGGTACCAAATACCATTGAAGAGATTGCTAATTGACTCATTCCTGACATAAAGTGACCTGAGGTACATCCCCCAGCTAATCTTGCACCAATAATCATAATAAATCCTGCAAAAAAACTCCAAAGTAGTCTTGAAACAACAGAACTATTTTTATAGGTTTTCCAGCCTGAAGGAATGAGTGAGAATCGAAAACTTTTAGTAATAAATACAGAAGTAATAAATCCTCCAAAGAGTACACCTAAAAGCATTATTCCCTCCCATGCTCCAGGATTTTTAATCTCTTTAAGATAGACATACTTTTCTGGGTCTAAGTCAAAAATAAGACCTGCAAAATAAGGAACATAAGTTGATGCTCCTATAGGTCTGTCTGCACCGTATATGGAAAATGTTAAGAGTAGAAGCCCTGACATTAAAATGCCACCCATCCACCATGGTAATCTATTTGTCATAGTTATAACCTTTATAATTTTTTGAGAAGTATATCCATTCTGAAGAAATAAGTAAAGCTTATTCATTTGATGATTATAATCAAAAATATTTATATGAATTTTAGTAACATTAATTACTAAAAATCTTAGCTAACTTCTGGTACTCTTCACATTCATTAATAAGGTCAATATGCTGACCTCGACAGATGATTTGACCCTCTTTAAAGACCAAAATAGCATCAGAGTTTTCAATGGTACTTAACCTATGTGCTACTGTTATTGTTATCATCTCTGATTTTAACGCTTCAAGGGCTTTTTGAATAAGGGCTTCACTTTTGTTGTCCCGTGCAGAGGTAGCTTCATCGAGTATGAGTATGTCAGGTTTTTTGTAGATGGCACGGGCAAGGGCAATTCTTTGTCTCTGTCCAGCTGATAAATTGTTTCCATTTTCTGTTAGCATGGTATTTATGCCATCATCTAAGTTTTTTATAAACTCTAAAGCATGTGCTTTTTCTAACGCCTCTATAACTTTTTGCTCATCAAACTCTTGACTATAAGCAATGTTCTGTGCAATGGTGTCATTAAAAATATAAATTCGTTGTGTTACATAAGCTACTTTTTGATGTAGTGATTTTAAGGTTAAATCTTTTATATTGTATTTGTCATTGATGATAATTTCACCTTCACTTGGGTCATAAAAGCGTACCAAAAGATTTACTAAAGAAGATTTACCAGCATCTGAGTCACCTACGAGTGCAATAGACTCACCATGGTCAGCACCTGCAGAGACATCGTTGAGGGCAATTTTATTGCCATAGTTTAACGAAGCGTGCATGATAGAAATGTGTTTTATCTGTTCGTTTAGTTCTATCTTTCCTGATATAATAGTAGGTTTAGTGTTCAAAAGTTCAAACATCCGTTCATTGGCTACGATAGCATCTTGAGCTTGATTATAGAGTGATGAGATACGTTTAATAGGGGTATAAAGCATAAAAAGAGCTATGGCAAAAGCAAAAAAAGCCCCCACTGTCATTCGACCTTCTATAACCTCTGTACCTCCAATGTATATAACCAAACCAATGGCAACGGAACCTAATATTTCCATAATGGGAGAGGTTAGGGCATTGACTTTAACCTGTTTTAAGAGATATTTAAAAACATTTTGGTTCTCTTTAGCAAACTTTCCCCCTTCTAACTCTTGGCTAGAGTTTACTTTTATGACCTCTATATTTGAAAATATCTCACCCAAACGAGAAGTCATGTCAGAGGTACTCTCCTGCGAAAGCTTAGAGTATTTTTTCATTTTTTTAGCCAAAACACTTAAAGGGTAGAGAGCCAAAGGCATAATAATAATAAGAAAGTAAAAAGCAAGTTTTGGACTCTCATAAATAACATAACCCGTTAATGCTACAATAGTTAATGACTCACGAATAAGATTGGGAATCATATTGGTTACAACATTTTGAATACGGGTAATATCATTGGTTACACGTGAGAGAATCTCTCCTGTATGCATCTTTTGAAAAAATTCCATATCTTGGTATGTGAGGTGCATTACAAGGTTATTACGTAGTTTACGAACCACATCGAGACCTATAAAGGACATGTAGTAGGTCTCAATATATTGCCCCAGACCTTTTAGTGTAAAAACTAAAATAAGTAAAAAAGGTATAACTCCAAGCATGGTAGCATCTTTAGCTACAAAAACATCGTCTAATACAGGTTTGATAATTTGTGCCGTTCCCATCGTTCCTATAGCCACGGCTAACATTCCGATGATGGCAAAGATAAATTGTCGTTTGTAACCCATGAGGTAGGGGAGGTATTGTTTGAATAGTTTTTTCATTTTTTTAAAGTTCCTCGATTATAATTTGTATTTTGTAGATTTATTCTACACCCTACAGTTATTTACAGTTTTTCCCAAACTGTTCCGTTTGCTGTGTCCATAATGGCAATTTTCATACCAGACAATTCATCACGAATGGCATCTGATTTTTTATAGTTTTTGTCTACTTTTGCTTGATTTCTAGCTTCTATTAAAGTTTCTATTTTTTCTTTTGTCTTGTCATCAATCCCAATTTGAAAATAAGAGAACGGTTCTTTTCCTCCAAAACCTAAAAGTTCATCTATAAACTCTATATTGGCAAGGGTCTCTTTTTTAAGCCCTTTGTCTTTTGGGTTTTCATCAAATTTATCATTTGCTTCAGATATCATCTCTTCAATAATCGCCAATGCCTTAGAGATATTAAGGTCATCACTCATTGCCTCCATCATGGCTTTATGAAATTTAATATTGGGTTTAGAGGCTTTGGTTGGTGTTACTCTCTTTTTTAATCTATATAATTTATCCAATCGTTTTTTAGAGTTGAGTAAATCTTCCTCATTAAAGTTAAAATCATTTCTATAATGTACTGAAATCAGATAGTTTCGTAAAATCTCTCCATCGTAAACTTTAAGAGCATCTTTAACAAAAAAGGAGTTGCCTAATGATTTACTCATCTTCTCTCCGTCAATGTTTACAAAACCATTGTGCATCCAATATTTTGATAGTTCATGACCTGTGGCACAACGGCTTTGAGCTGCTTCATTTTCATGGTGAGGAAAGAGTAAGTCTGCTCCTCCTCCGTGAATGTCTATGCTGTACTCATCATCTCCATGTGTATGTGAAAAGTGTTTTTCAATCATGGCAGAACACTCTATGTGCCACCCTGGACGACCATTGCTAAAAGTAGTATCAAAACAGATATCTTCGTCCCCATGACAAGCTTTCCAAAGAGCAAAATCTTTAGGATTACGTTTTTCAGAATTATGTTCTACACGGCTTTGATTATCCTCATCATCACCAACTTTGTGAGAAATAGTACCATAGTTTGCATCTTTAGAGGTGTCAAAATAGACATCACCAGAGTTAACTAAATAAGCAATATCTTTATCAATTAGACCTTGAATCATAGACTCTATTGCTTCAAGTGATTCTGTAGCTTTGGGTTCTATGTCTGCGTCTTGTACACCTAAAGCTCTCATATCTTCTTGATAACGGTTGATGTAGTATGTTGTTATATCTTCTAAACTTTTACCTGTCTCTTGAACCTTTTTTATGATTTTATCATCTATATCGGTAAAGTTTTTTCCCATGGTTACTTCATAACGCAAAGCTTTAAATGTACGAACCAAAAGGTCAAAACTAAGGCTTGAACGTGCGTGTCCTAAGTGGGCATCATCATACACGGTTGGACCACAAACATAGATGGAGGCTTTTCTTGGAATAATAGGCTCAAATAGAAGTTTTGTCTTTTTTACACTGTCGTAGATATACATAGAGGCTTGACCTTTTGGTTTTAATGTTGAGATTATATCCTAATATGATATAATTTTCTAAAAGAATAGTATGATAAAAATAAAGGGAGAAAGAGATGGCAGAGAGTTACTATTTACCTGAGGGACATATATTAGGTGGACATTACGAGATAGTCAAGGTTTTAGGTGAAGATGAGTTTGAAATTTTATACTTGGTTAAAGATACTCATCGATTAGAGAGCCTTTTTGTTATTAAAGAATTTTTCTTGAAATCCTATGCGAGTAGAGAAGAGGATAACTCTATTAAAGTAAAGGCTAAGTCAAAAATTCTTTTTGAAGAGACAAAAAAAGAGATGATTGAAGAGATAATAATAGCTCAAAAGAATACGCAAAATAATCAAGTTCAGACTTATGGTTATTTGGAAGAGAACAATACTGTATATACCATTATGGAGTTTGTTAATAATTCAAATATAGAACATTATCTTGAAAGTACTGTAAAGGAAGAGGAGAAGGATAAGATAGCTTTACCTTCTATAGAAGAACATAGCAAAAAAGAGCGTGTAGTGAAGCAAAAGCATGTAGAAGAATCTGCTTCAAAAGAAGAAAAAAAGCCAAAGTCATATATTTTTCTTAAAATACTTTCTCTCTCTGTGCTTATTATGCTTGGGTTGGCATATTACAGTTGGAATATGATTAAAACAGATAAAAGACGAGCAAAAGAACAGCGTGTCTCTGTAGTCGCAGAAGTAGAGAGACCAGCTTTAAATAATGTTGAAGAGAGAAGTAAAGAGACCACAAAAAAAGAAGAACCAAAGAGTGAAGAAAAAAAAGAAGAGCCAAAGATTGAGGAGAAAAAAGAGCAACCCTTTAATGCTTCATATATAGAAGAGGGAGAGCAAAAGTCTGATATGAAAAAAAATGATATCAAAAAAGCTGATGATGAAAAATCTGATATTGAAAAAGATGTGTTTGATATACCAAATGAAGAGGTTTATACCGATGAAGAAGATGTCAAAGTTACAGTGAATGAAGAGACTAAGGTCAAAGACGACCCTAAAATGGAAGTTAAAGAGGCAGAGGAGGTTAAAGAAGTAGAAGAGCCTAAAGTTGATATTGAAGAGTTAGGTGAGCCTATATCTTCTGTTAAAGAGGAGAACGCTAACTCTTTGGGGACGCAAGTAGGTGGAGAAAATACAACAGAGAGATTCAACAGAATGTCTGTAAAAAGATTTTTAGATAAATTTATAGCTTCTTCAACAAGTGGTACCATTGATGATATAGTCTCTAATTATGACTCAAAAGTTGACCGATACTTTAGTCTAAAAAATGTTAATCAAAATAAAATCCGTAAAGACAAAGTTAGCTACCAAAAGAAATGGACTAAAAGAGAGTTTCGACTGGTGGCATTTAAAATAATTAGTATCTACCGAAAAGGTAATTTTGATTATTGTGATATAAGTACAGTTACTCAGTGGAATGTATCGTCTGATGACTTTAAAACATCAGCAGGAAGAAGTAAAGGCTTAATGACGTTAAAAAGAACATATGATGGGTTTAAGGTTACTTCTATTTATACTATTAAATAGAGTTTTTAATAAAAGGTCAAGTATTTTGCTACTACAATTAGGGATAAAAAACAATGAAGGATATATTAAATGTTAGCAGAATATAGAAATGAAATTACAGAGTTAAAACAGAGCAACGCACACTTTACAAAAGTTTTTGAGAAACACAATAAACTTGACCAAGATGTACAAGATGCAGAGCATGGTAGAGTAGGTATGAGTGATGTTGAAATTGAAAAAATGAAGAAAGAGAAGCTTTTGTTAAAAGATGAAATGCTTAAAATGATTTTAGAGCATAAAAAAGCGTAATATTATTTGACGGTGTAGTCAGGGACTACACCCTACATGAATTTTTTTTGTAAAAAGGCATTGAGCTGATTTGCAAAATTTTGGGCATCTTTTACCCCAAATGCCTTTGGTCCACCTGTCATTTCCCCTGCGTCTCTCATCTCTTGCATAAAGTTCCTCATGGTTAGGTACTGTTTTATATTCTCAACAGAGTAAAGCTCACCCCTATGGTCAATGGCATGGGCATTTTTACTGATGATTCGGTCAGCTAGAGGAATGTCAGCTGTAATTACCAAGTCATGCTCTTCTACCATCTCCACTATTTTATGGTCAGCTTCATCTGCCCCTTGGTCTACGATGAGGTACTCTATGAGTTTCGATTTTCCTACCGTTATTTTTTTATTGGCGATGACAAAAGTTTTTATCTGTAGGCGTTCTATGGCTTTAAGTACGATAGGTTTAAGCAGATTTGGGAATGCGTCTCCATCTATAAATAGGGTCATTATTGGTGTTTCCAGTTTTATTATTTGTTGTGTAAGTTTATCAGAAAAGGTTAAAATGTAAGAGGGTTTTAGGCATACTTTATGAATGGATAAAGTTATAAGAGTACTTTCTATCATAAAGAGACTTTCAACACAAGAGAGCGTTTGTATTAAAAAATTGGCTATTGATTTAGATGAAAATATACGAAACATTCAAAACGATTTTAAAGATGTTCTAAAACCATATTTTGGTGATAGACTTAACAAAGTAGGTGATTGCTACTTTTTGCTCAAAAGAGAACAGTTTTACGACCTTTTCCAACATAATCACAAAACCTCAAAACAGTTTTTAAAATTTTTATCTATTGTTGATTCAAATCTTTACAATCAATTTAAAAAAGAGCATACAGAGTTAATCAAAGGCTTAAAACTTGATTCTTCTGCTGTTTATCAGATAGAAAATAGCCCTTATGAGAAGTTAAAATCTGCGAGTTTAGAGATTTTGGAAGAGCTTGAAAAAGCCATATCTTTAAAACAATACATCAATCTTACCTACTCTTTACCTCAAAAGCAGAATGAACTTTTTTTTCACTCTATGCCTCTTAAAATCTTATATTTAGGAAGCAATTGGTATTTGGCTACACTTACAACCAATGACATTGTAGAGAATAGTA
>JALUMR010000139.1 GCA_027055805.1 Campylobacteraceae bacterium | reverse complement strand
TACGTTGAAGTTTTGTTTTTGAAAAAGGGTAACAGATGTCTGCATCTATTTTTGTGATTATCTCAATGTTTTTTAAGTTAGAAATCTCTTTAAAGTAGTCAACACGGTTTTGAATAAACTCTGAGATATTGATGTTTTGGCGTTTATGTTGAACACGTCCTTGTTTTATGAGGTAGTCCATGTCATCATATATGGTTGCTAATGTTTTAGAGGCAGATTTAATTCGTGTAAGGTATTTGTTTTGACCAAATTTGTTGGCAAAGAGGTCAGAGTTTAGATTGATAATACTCAGTGGAGTATTAATCTCATGCATGGAATCTTTGATAAAGTTGTCAAGTTGATTGTTCATCTTTTCAAAGGGGGCTGAAAAATTTTTAAGCAGTAAAAGAGAAAAGACAAAGAGTAAAATGAGTATGCCTAAAATGGTTAAAAGAGCAAAAAAGTAAATTTCATTGGCTGTATGAAGGGTAGCTATTAAAAGGTATCTTGCTCCAAAATAGTAGTTGTTAGGAAGAGGGTAAATAAGATAGTAGTAGTTCTTTTTTTTATAACTCCCCTCATTAAAAGAGTCGGGTTCAAAATTAAGTGTAGAAAAAATCTCCTCATATTGTTGATTATAGAGTGCTGTTTCATACTCTTTATATCGTGGGAAGTGGTAGATTTTATCATCATTGTTATAGTGTTGCATAGAGGCAATGACTTTTTGTGCTTGTTGATTTAATGCTAGTTTGACTTTGGCTTCATCTATTTGTAATAGTAAATTGATATAGATTACTAGAGGTGTTATTAGAATAATGGCTAAAATAGAGGTATAGATAGTGGCATATTTTAAGGCAAATTTTTTAGAATCAAAGGTCAATGCTGTATCCTACACCACGTATGTTTTTTATAAAGTCCATCTCTAGTTTTTTTCGTAAGTTCCCTACTTGGACACGTATGTTTGTAGGCTCTATCCATTCACCCCAAACCTCTTCCCAGAACATATCATAGGTGACAGCATTACCTCTGCACTGTATGAGTAGTTCTAACATCTTAGTTTCTGTTTTACTTAATGTAATACTTTTATCATGGAGTGAAAGTTGCATTTTTTTAGTATTGTAGGTGTAGTTAAATGGTAGCTCTATATTCTCCTCAATGCTGTTAAAACAGTGCAATTTTATCACTTGTTCGACACGTAACTTAAGCTCTGCAAGGTCAAATGGTTTACGTATGTAGTCACAACCACCACTCTCATAGCCATGTGTTAAGTCTTCTATATCACTCAAAGAGGTTATAAAAATAGTAGGTGTCATAATATCGGCTTGACGTAAATCACTTAAAAGCTCAAAGCCATTACGATTGCCCAGTACTTTGACATCAAAAAGTAGTAGGTCAAATGTGTCGTTATATATTAAGTCAAAAGCTTTTTCTGAATGGTTGACAACGGTTACTGTATAACCAGAGTCTTCTAAAAACTCTTGCATACTAATGGCTAAGATGGTTTCATCTTCTAAAATAAGGATTTTCACTCTATCTCTCCTCGCTTTATCTCTTTATGTTTACTCTCTAAAATAATATCAATGAGTTCATCTTTGGTGTAGTGTTGTAGCATCTTTTTTGCATCCTCTATGAGTGTTATTTTGTCTTCATCTCGTAGTTTTGGTAGTATTTCTATGAGTGCTTTATCTTTTATATTTTTATAACTTCCTGATGGATTCTCCCATGATTGAACTACTTTGTAGACATCTTCATCTCTTAGTCTTGTAACTGTTGAAATGTTTTGGTAACGATTTTGATAACGTTTGAGGCTTTCAGGAGGTAAGATGATTAAGTATTTACCTATCTCTTCTTGTTTCCCATTATACA
>JALUMR010000138.1 GCA_027055805.1 Campylobacteraceae bacterium | reverse complement strand
ACACTACTAAACCATTGATAGAACGTAATCCTGAACTTTTTTATAAGATTGGGTTTATTGTTGAATTTGTTATTATTTTAGCCCTATTTTATCTGTTATCAAAGTAAAAAATGTTATTTTCCTTCTGATTTAAATATTTTAGGAAAAAGATTGCAGAGTAAAAAAATATATTATCCCTATGAAGAGTTTAGAGAAGATTTAAGGATGTTGATCCAAAAGATTGATGAAACTTTTGATGCCCTTATTCCCATTTCACGAGGTGGTTTAAGTATGGGGCAGATGCTGGGTGAATTTTATGATATTCGTGAAGTTTATGCTATCAATACTATTGGTTATGAGGATACTCAAAAATTAGATGAGGTAAGGGTGTTTAATGTCCCAAATCTTCAAGATGTTCGAACAGTGTTAATATTAGATGACATTGTTGATTCAGGAGACACTTTGATAAAGGTGTTGAAAGTTCTAAGAGAAGTCTATCCTGAAGTAATTTTTCTTACAGCTTCTATTTTTTATAAACCAACAGCTATAATAGAGCCTACATGGTGGGTCAAAGAACCCAAAGGATGGATAGAGTTCTTCTGGTCAGAAGATTTAAGGTAAGGTGTAGTCTCCGACTATACCAATAATAAAATAAGGCAATATATGCAAGTTTTAAAATTTTTAATAGGTATTATCTTAGTGCAACTTATTACAGCACTACTTATCTATATTTCTCCCATAAATTTTGATGATGAAATAGCACTGTTACGTTTGGTTATTCCTCTATTTTTTGTAGCATTGGTTGTTGCTTTTTGGTTCTCTTCTCTCTCTTTACACTTGCAAAAAGATTCAGAACATAAAATGAAAGATAAATTTGCAAAAGAGCGAGAAGATATAAAAGTAAAAGCTGAACGAGCAAAAACTCGGATAGTAAAACAGGCTCAAAAAGATATTGCCAAAGAAGCCACAAAAACACATGCTAAGGCAAATTTTAAAGTAGGGGCTGCCTTTGCAGGTGTTATGGGAGTAGGGGCATTGTTTGTATTTGCTCAGATGGTTACAGCTGGACTCTTGACCATGACAGCAGCAGGTGGGGCTATAGGTGGCTACTACTGGCGTGGAAAACGAATAGAGGGTCAGAGGTTAAAAGAGTTAGAGGTGATAGATACGAAGGTTATTAGCTCTTAATTGTCTTCAAATTCATTAAGATAGGTTAAAAAGTCATCAGGAGCATAATAGCCTCTCATATTATCAAGGTTCTCTTTTTGGGGTGACATGAAAAATATGATAGGAACATGTTTGAATTCAGGAAGCTGTTCACGTTCACTAGGGGTTTCTCTGTCAGCAGTAACCAAAACATATTTCTCTAATCTTTTGGCAACTTCTGGGTTAGATAAAGTTCTTTTTTTCATTTTTTTACACCAACTACATCCATCACTTACAGCCATAATCATAAGTGTTTTGTTCTCTTCTTTTGCTTTTTCAAAGGCTGTAGGTAGGTCTTTTTCCCAAGGTATGCCATAGTTCTCTTCTTTATTTACTTTACTTTTTTTTTCTATTGATTCTTTTATCTCTTGCTCTTCAGAACATGATGAAAAAAGTATTATAATAGAGAGGATTACTCCTATTCTTAGCCACATATTTTTCCTTATTTTATAGTTTGACTTTAATCTATTGTATAAAGGTTTTATATGAAAAATCTTAAAAAAGTATAAATAAGATAAAAGTTATAGGAAATGTTTTAAAACTTAACAAGTTCTAATTTGCTATACTTCCTTAATTGATAAAAGATAGGAAAAAATATAGATGATTTTAATGATAGATAATTATGATAGCTTTACCTATAATGTGGTTCAGTATTGTTTAGAACTTGGAGCAGATTTAAAAGTGATTCGTAATGATGAGTTGAGTGTGGAAGAGATAAAAGCTTTAAATCCTGAAAAGATTATTATCTCTCCTGGCCCAGCTACACCAAATGAGGCAGGAGTTACATTAGAGGTGATTAAAGAGTTTGCCGATACTACACCTATTTTTGGTATCTGTTTAGGACATCAGAGTATTGCCCAAGCTTTTGGTGGAGAGGTTATACGTGCTAAAAACATGATGCATGGAAAAACATCACAGATAGAGATAGATAAAGAGACCATTATTTTTAAAGGTTTACCTAAAGAGTTTAGAGCCACACGTTATCATTCATTAACGGTAAATAAAGAGAATTTACCTTCAAATATTATCGCTACTTCACACTCAAAAGATGACCATGAGATTATGTCTTTAGAAATAGAAGGTAGAGATATTTATGGAGTTCAATTTCATCCTGAATCTATTATGTCTGAACACGGACATGAGATGTTGGATAACTTTTTGAAACTTTAAAAAGTACCAACGATGAATCGAGGGTTATTTTATACTTTTATACTTTTTTATACGATAGCCTTAGTCTACTTAGCAAGTACTGTTCCTATTGGTTCTCATGAAGCAATGGTTTATTATACTGATACTAAAATATTATACTCTTTAACACATATTTGTAGTGGTGTTTTTGGGAACAGTTTAGATTTTCGTTTTCCTTTCCTTGTTTTTGGATTTATCAATATTCCTCTATTTTTTATTATGTCACGGCTGTACTTTTCTCAGAAAGAGGAGAGTTATTTTGCTACCATGGTCTTTGCTTTACTTCCTGGTATTATAACTTCTGCTATTCTAGTTAACATAGCTGTGGTAGTAATTACCTTTGTTTTAGGTTTTATTATTTTTTATGAAAAGAAAAAACTCTTTTGGCAAGGAGTTACTATGGTTGCATTACTTCTTATTCATGATGCATCGGTTATCTTTTTTATATCATTGGCAATCTATTCAGCTTTTAGAAGAGATAAAGCTCTTTTTTCTATTGCTATTATATTAACAGCCATCAGCCTTTTATATTTTAATGGACTAACTATCGAGGGGAGACCAAAGGGTGAATTTTTAGAACTTTTTGGTCTTTATATCGCTCTTTTTTCTCCTTTTGTTTTTTTATATTTCTTTTATGCAATTTATAGAATATGGTTACGAGAAGAAAAAGATATTTTGTGGTATATTTCATTTACTTCCTTTGTATTATCCATACTCCTATCTTTACGTCAACAGGTTAATATGACAGACTTTGCTCCCTATGTTATTGTCTCTGTTATTCTTATGCTTGTTACCTATCATAAAACAGTAAAAATTCGTCTACCACAGTTCCAAAAATGGTATAAGAGAGGATTCTCGCTAGTTATTTTTTCTTTACTTCTTTCCTCTTTTATAATAGTGTTTCATAAATCATTTTTCTATTTTTTAGATGATAAAACAAAACATTTTGCTTATAATTTTTATGAACCTTATTGGAAGGTTAAAGAGTTAAATGAGGTTGAGCAAGATTGTTACACTGCAAGAAATAAAAAGGTTCAATATCAATTTAAATATTATGGTGTAGATAGGTGTGAAGATAGAGATGTTCCTAAAATACACAACTAAAGAAAAGTTAGAGAGACAATAAGTAACAACCGTGTAAAATCAATCCTGCTAATGGTAAACTTACATCAACACAATTTAAATAAGGAGAACTCGATGGCTCAAAAAGCGATTAGAGAATATGACGCAAAGTCAATTTTAGCTCGACATTGGGATAAGTACTTTCCAGATTTTACTTATTCTTATGAAACAGTAATGGTTCAAAATGGAGCAGAATTAAAAGAAGCTGCAAAAGAAAATTCATGGTTAAATGAAAAAACTTTGGTAGCAAAACCTGATATGCTTTTTGGAAAAAGAGGTAAAAATGGTTTGGTTCTGTTTAAAGATCAAAAGCCAGGTGATGTTTCTCTTGAAAAAGCAGCGTCATGGATTGATGAAAAATCATCTTCTAAACAAGAAGTTTTCTTTGCATTTGATGGAGATGAGCCTACAGGTGAGCCAAGTATAGATATGTTAACTCATTTTCTTGTTGAGCCATTTATGCCTCACACTCAAGAAGAAGAGTACTATGTTTCAGCTACTTGTGTAGGTGATAATGATGTTATCTATATGTCTGCTGAAGGTGGAATGGAAGTTGAAGAGGGTTGGGACGAAAAAGTCACAGAAGTTTCATTTCCTATTACTGCTACAGAAGATGAAATTGCAGAAGCGATTAGAGCAAATGTTCCTGCAGATGTTGCAGACGCAGACAAAGCAAACTTTGCAGAGTTCTGTATTGGTTTCTTTAAAGCGTACCGTGAGTTAAACTTCGCATACCTTGAAATTAACCCATTTGTACTTCAAGGTAATAAAGTAGAGCTTCTTGATATGGTTGCTAAACTTGACGATACTGCTGGATTTATGATGGTGAATGAGTGGGGAGACGTTGAGTACCCAACTTCATTTGGTATGGAGAACAAATCTGCTGAAGAAGAAGCAGTTGAACTTGCTGACTCTAAAACAGGTGCATCACTTAAACTTACAATCCTTAAACCAGAAGCTAGAATTTGGACAATGGTTGCAGGTGGTGGTGCTTCAGTTGTTTACGCTGATACTATTGCTGACATGGCTGGTATTGATGACCTTGCTAACTACGGTGAGTACTCTGGAGGACCAACTACGGGTGAGACCAAATTTTACGCTGAGACACTTTTTGACCTTATGACAAGAGAAAAAGATGCACAAGGTAGAGGAAAAGTTCTTATTATTGGTGGAGCGATTGCTAACTTTACAGATGTTGCTAAAACATTTACAGGTATTATCCAAGCGTTTGAAAACTATCAAGACAAACTTAAAGAAGTTGGTGTAAAAATCTACGTTAGACGTGGTGGACCAAACTATGAAAAAGGTCTGAAAGACATCAAAGAAGCAGCTGACAGAATGGGTCTTTACATCGAAGTTTATGGACCAGAAACACACGTAACAGACATCGTGCGTATGGCATTAGAGAAGTAAGGAGAAGAGATGGACAGATTATATACTAAAGAGACACAAGCGATTTTTTGGAATAACAACAAAACTGCTATTCAAAGAATGTTGGATTATGACTATACTATTAAAAGAGAAAAACCATCGGTAGCTGCTATTGTAGCTCCAACTTCAAGCAACAAGTTTGAAAAGTTCTTCTATGGACCAGATGAAGTGATGATTCCACTTTTCAAAAAAACTGCAGAAGCAAAAGAAGCACAGCCTCAAGCTGACGTACTTTTAAACTTTGCATCGTTTAGAACTGCTTACGAAGTAACTATGGAAGCACTTGAAATTGGTGGTTTCTCATCTATGATGATTACTGCTGAAGGTATTCCTGAAAGACTTGCTCGTAAAATGAACCAAACAGCTAGAGAAAAAAATGTAACCGTAATTGGACCTGCAACTGTTGGTGCTATTACCCCAGGTGCATTTAAAGTAGCAAACATTGGTGGTACTATTACTAACATTGTTAACTCTAAACTTCACAGAGCAGGTTCTTGTGGACTGGTTACACGTTCAGGTGGACTTTTCAACGAGCTTTCAAACATCATCTCTATCAATGCTGATGGTATTGCAGAGGGTGTTGCCATTGGTGGAGACAGATTTGTAGGTTCAGTATTTATTGACAATCTTCTTAGAATGGAAAAGAATCCAGATGTTAAATACATGATTCTTCTTGGAGAAGTTGGTGGTACAGAAGAGTACAAAGTAATTGAAGCTATTAAAAATGGTCAAATTACTAAACCAGTTATCGCTTGGTGTATTGGTACTATTGCGAAACATTACGACTCTGGTGTTCAGTTTGGTCACGCAGGTGCATCTGCAAATGGCGAAATGGAAACTGCAGAGTACAAAAACAACGCTATGAAAGAAGCAGGTATTAACGTACCAGATTCATTCAACGACCTTCCAGCGATGATTAATAAAGTATTTACAGAGCTTAATCTTGCAAAGATTCCAGAGCCTGAAATGAACACCGTTCCAGCATCAAGAAGAAGTAAAGAGTTTATCTGTACTATTTCTGACGATAGAGGAGAAGAGTGTACTTACGCAGGTTTCCCAATCTCATCTGTTGCAACTCCTGCTACAGGTAAAGGTATTGGTGATGTTATTTCACTTCTATGGTTCAAAAAACAGTATCCAAAATGGGCTACAGAGTTCATCGAAACTGTAATCAAAACCGTAGCAGACCATGGACCAGCAGTTTCAGGAGCACACAATGCAAAAGTAACAGCAAGAGCAGGTAAATCGGTTGTTGAGTCACTTGTAACTGGACTTCTTACTATTGGACCAAGATTTGGTGGAGCAATTGATGGTGCAGCAGAGCATTTCAAATATGCAGATGACAACAACTTGTCTCCAAAAGAGTTCTTGTCTCATATGAAGAAACAAGGTATACCAATTCCAGGAATCGGTCACAGAATTAAGTCTCTTAAAAACCCTGACCTAAGAGTGACAGGACTTATGAATTTCGCAGCTGAAAACTTCCCTGCAACACCACTTCTTGACTATGCAAGAACTGTTGAAGCATTAACTACTTCTAAGAAAGAGAACCTTATTCTTAATGTTGATGGTACTATCGGAATCTTGATGGTAGATATGTGGAGAGCCTTAGGTTACGAAGAAGATGAGATTAATGAGTTTATTGCAAGTGGTACTCTTAACGCATTCTTCATCGTTGGACGTTCAATCGGATTCATCGGTCATGTACTTGATGAAAAAAGATTGGCTATGCCTATGTATCGTCACCCTATGGATGATATTTTATATGATGTACAACAAGCAGAAGAGATTTAGTCTTCTCTTTTCGCTGTGACTAAATGGGATTCTCCATTTAGTCACCTCTCTTTTTACCTTTTCTCTCCATATATTTAAACTTATATTAATTTTATGATATAATATTTTTTTTAATAAATTATATCAAGGTTATACTTTTGAAAAATAAATCTGCATTTACTATGATTGAACTCGTTTTTGTTATTGTTGTTTTAGGTATCTTAGCTTCTATTGCTATGGGACGTATGGATAGAGACTTACGTCAAGAGGCAGCTGATAGTATATTATCTCATATAAGGTTGACACAACAATTGGCTTTGAGAGATAATAAACATAGGAGCGATAATAATGTTAATTGGCAAAAAGCCTATTGGCAGATTGTTTTTGATACTTCAGAAGGTAATTATACTATTGGTTCAGATATAGATTTAAGTGGAGATATAAATAAGATTGAATCAGCTATTGACCCTACTGATGGAAAATATCTTTTTAATGATGGTACAAGTAATGATATGAGTGAAAAAGTTTTATTAGAAAAGAAATTTGGTATTCATTCAATTGATTCCTCAGCATGTGCAAATAGTAACTCTATAGCATTTGATTATCTTGGACGACCATATACTTCAATTAGTACTGGAACTAATAATTTTCAGGAGTATATGAAGAATGATTGTAATTTAACCTTTACTATGTCAACAGATCAAGATAATGATGGCAATGATGATACTTTTATAATTACTATAGAATCAGAAACAGGTCATTCTTTTATAGATAAATAAGAAGCAACATAATGATTAAAAAAAGCTAAAAACAATCAAAAATGTATCAAAAAAACAAATCATAAAAATTTTAAAAAGAATTCACAAAAACCCTTGACATCAAAGACTGATTTGT
>JALUMR010000137.1 GCA_027055805.1 Campylobacteraceae bacterium | reverse complement strand
CTTCTGAGAAGTTGTCTAAGGTTGAGGGGGAACTTAAAGGATTTGCGTAGGGTGTAGTCCCCGACTACACCATCAAAATAAAGCCATGAGTTATTAAAATATTTAAATATATTAATACGGTGTAGTCGGGGGAAAACACCCTACAAGAATCTCTCTTCAAACTCTTTGGCTGGGATAGCTTTACTGCATAAGAAACCTTGGTAGTAGACATCTTTGTCTATGGTTATAAGTTTCTTTTTTTGCTCTTCTGTTTCGACACCTTCAACGATTATTTTATAACTAAACTGCTTTCCAATAGCTACAATACTCTTTACAAGTTCATAACTATCTTCATTGGTTTCAATATCTGTAACAAAAGCCTTGTCAATCTTTAGTACTTTAAAAGCAAATTTTTTCAAATAAGATAGAGAAGAGTATCCTGTACCAAAATCATCAATACTACACTCAATACCTTTTTCTTTTAATCTTTGAATAATAGTTTGAGTATTTGAAAAGTTATCTAAAAGAGTGGTTTCTGTTAACTCTAACTTGAGTAGAGAAGGAGATATCCCCCCCTTTGTTATACAGGTATTTAGTTGTTCTACAAAGTTTACTTCATTTAATTGTCTAGCATTAATATTTATAGATATGTATTCAAAATTAATGAGTTTATTTGTTTTCCAAACATAAAGTTGTCTACAAACCTCTTTAGCTACCCACCAACCGATTTTTGTAATCAGTCCTGATTCAGTAGCCATAGGTAAAAATCTATCAGGCATGATAAGACCTCTACTTGGATGGTTCCACCTAATCAGTGCTTCTATTGCATTAAGTTTATTGTTGTTCATAGAGACAATAGGTTGATAGTATAGCTCTAACTCACTGTTTTTAAGAGCAGATTTTAAGTCATGTTGTAAAGAGGTAAGTTCACGCTGTTTTATATCAAGCGAATGGTCATAGAAACGAATGTTATTAAGACCCTCTCTTTTAGTTTGATACATTGCCATATCAGCTTGTCTTATAATATGCTCGGTGTTATTACTTAGAGGTTCTATCATAACAATACCAATACTTGTCGTCATAAAAAGGTCCAGTCCTTCTATCTCAAATGCTGGAGCAAATATCTCTTTTATCTTTTTAGCCAATGTTTGTGCATACTTTTTTGTTTCAGTTCTATCTATAGAATAAAAAGGAACAATCATAATAAACTCATCACCACCAATACGAGAAAGATATTTATTGGGAACGTTAACTGTTTGTAGTCGTTTGGCAACTTCTAAGAGTAGTTTGTCACCCACAACATGCCCAAAAGTATCATTAATCTGCTTGAAGTGATTTAAGTCCATATAAAATAGTATAGAGTGATAAATGTTATGTTGCTCTTTTTTTATAAGATCCAGCATATACTCTTGGTAGCTTCGCCTATTTGGTAAATTTGTTAATGCATCATGTAGTGAAATATAATTAATTTTTTTATAGGCTTCATGTTCCATGGTTTTATCTTCTACGGTTCCTATTCCACCAATAATATTGTTATCTTCATCAAGCAGTGCTGAGCAGGTTAATTCAACCCATATTTTTTCTTCTTGAAATGAGAAATTATAGGAACCTATGAGTTCATGCGACTCTTTATCTTCAAGAACAGTTTTCATGAGCTTTATAGCAGATTTGTCTTTTAAATTATTAAGGTCAAACCCATTTAAATTACCTCCTAAAGCAAATATTTCATCAAATAAGGCATTGTAACTAAGTATTTTTAGCTCTTTATCATAGTAAAAGATACCAATAGGTGCTTGATTAAGTAATGAACTTAACTTTTTCTCTTTTAGACTTAACATATCTTTTGCCCAGTGATATTTCTCTTGATTTGTATAGGTTCGATGGAAGAGTTGGTTTAAATGTTTATTTGATATTAAGAGTAAAATGTAAAAGATAAATATTAAAATTTGTGTAATATATACATGTTCCATAGTTGAAAATGAGACGATAAATAAAAGAGGAAGAATAAGTATACTTATAAACAATGATGAGATTCTAAAGTCAAATAACAAGCCTGTCATAGCCCCTGCAAAACCACTAATGAAAAATATCATAATTAATTGATAATTGTGGTTTAAATCATTAAAAAATAGAAGTGGTGCAATACCCCATAAGATTGCATGGAATATGGATTTGTATTTAAAAATGTCATACCAATTTAAACTGTTTTTTGTAGTTTTAGATTGAGTTTTAAACTTTACAGTATATTGGGTATAGTTATAGAGCCAACTAACATTGAGTAGTAGAAGTAGTACGTACCAAATTAGCAATAAAGTAGTATTTGTTATTTGATTATAAAATAGATAAAAAAATATAGAAGCTAAAACAAAAGTAGCTATAATGATTTTTGGTAATATTTCATATAACTCTTCAGTTACTCTACTTTTAACATTAGGAAAATGTATTTTTTCAGAGATATAGTATATAAGACTTTTCATAAAGATTATTATATACTAATAGTTATTAATTATATATAACAACTATTGTTGAATTATATAAATAAAGATAAATTATAACTCATCTCTAAATATAATTTGATAGAATTATGGATTACATAAAAAAATAATCTATAAAGGATTAAACAATGAAAGTATTATTAATTAAAGATGTAAAGAGCCTAGGAAAAAAGGGTGAAATAAAAGAAGTTAAAGATGGTTATGGTCAAAACTTTTTAATAGGAAAAGGTATGGCTAAACTGGCTACTCCTGATGTGGTAGCTAATTGGAAAGCAGAGCAAGAGCGAATGGAAAAAGAGTTAAAAGATACTCTAGCCCGTTTAAGCAAAGAAGAGAAAGCGTTGGCTTCTAACAATCTTGTTATCAAAAAGAAATTGGCTCCTGCTGGAATTCAAGGTTCTGTTGGTAAAGATGACATTGCAAAAGCGATTAAAGAGCAGATGGATATTGAGATAGATAAGAAAATAGTAGAGCTTAAAAAAGCACTAAAAACAGTTGGTGAACATAAAGTAGACATTAAGTTGGGTCACGGTATTCACGCAACTGTAACTGTTGAGATAGTAGGGGAAGAGTAGAGTGTTTCACGCAACAACGATACTTGCCTACAAAGGTAAAGATAATGCTGTCATCGGTGGTGACGGACAAGTAAGTTTTGGTGATACCATTTTAAAAGGTAATGCCACTAAAATTCGTTCACTCTATAAGGGACAAATTTTAGCAGGTTTTGCAGGAAGTACGGCAGATGCCTTTAACCTCTTTGATATGTTTGAGAATATTTTAGAAGAGAAAAAAGGGGACATTTTAAAATCTGTTATTGAGTTTTCTAAAATGTGGAGAAAAGACAAACATCTGCGTCAACTTGAAGCGATGATGTTGGTACTTAACCGTGACCATATTTTCATCTTGACAGGAACAGGTGATGTGGTTGAGCCAGAAGATGGTAAAATCGCCTCTATTGGTTCGGGTGGAAACTATGCCATTTCTGCTGCTCGTGCTTTAGACAAACACGCTGATATGTCGGCAAAAGACTTGGTTAAAGAGTCTTTAACCATTGCTGGTGAGATTTGTATCTACACCAACACAAATATTAAACTACTGGAGCTTTAATTGAGTAATGTTATTCCTACCAATCTTACACCAAAAGAGATTGTTTCATTTTTAGATAAATATGTTATTGGTCAAACCAATGCAAAAAAAACTATTGCCGTAGCGCTTCGTAATCGTTATAGACGTTTACAGTTAGATGAAGATATGCAACGTGATGTAATGCCTAAGAATATTTTAATGATAGGTAGTACAGGTGTTGGTAAGACAGAGATAGCAAGAAGACTATCTACCATGATGCGTCTACCTTTTGTAAAGGTTGAAGCGAGTAAATTTACCGAGGTTGGTTTTGTAGGTCGTGATGTAGAGTCAATGATTCGTGATTTAGCAGCCAATGCTCTGCAACTGGTTCGAGAAGATCAAAATGAGTTAAATCAAGAGAAGATAGAGGCTTATATTGAAAATAAGATTATAGAAAAACTTCTACCTCCACTTCCTGCAGGGGCAAGTGAACAGAAACAAGCAGATTATGAAATATCATTTGCCAAAATGCAAAAAAAGTTTGAAAGTGGTGAGCTTGACCATTTAAAGATAGAAGTAGATATGCCAACACCAAGTATTGAAGTTATGGGTGGAGGAAATGTACCACCTGAAATGGCAAATGTACAAGAGTCTATTATAAAAGTAATAGGTGGACTCAATAAAAAGGGTAAGAAAAAAGAGGTAACGGTTAAAGAGGCGAAAATCATTTTAGCCACAGAGGCTAGTGAAGAGCTTTTTGATGAAGAGAAGTTAAAAGATTTGGCACTCAAAAAGATAGAAGAGGGTGGAATAGTATTTTTAGATGAGATAGATAAAATAGCTGTTCCAGCAAACTCTAGCTCTCGTCAAGACCCAAGTAAAGAGGGTGTTCAAAGAGATTTACTTCCTATAGTTGAAGGCTCAAATGTGCAGACAAGAATTGGTATGGTTAAAACAGACCATATTCTGTTTATATCTGCTGGGGCATTTCATTTAAGCAAACCAAGTGATTTAATTCCTGAGCTACAAGGACGTTTTCCTTTAAGAGTAGAGTTAGATAGTTTGGATGAAGAATCACTGTATAGAATTTTAACAGAGCCTAAAAACTCACTTATTAAACAGTATACAGCACTACTCGAAGTAGAAAAAGTAGAGTTAGAGTTTTCAGAAGAGGCACTAAGAGCTATTGCAAAATATTCAGCTGTTGCTAATGAAAAAACAGAAGATATTGGGGCAAGACGTTTACATACTATTATGGAACGTATTATCGAAGATATCTCTTTTAATGCAGATGAGTATGCAGGTCAAAAAGTTGTGGTTGATGAAGCTCTTATAGAAGAGAAGCTAGAGAAACTTGTTGATAATGAAGATACTACGAGATATATATTATAAGGATATAGATGACAAAATCAGGTTTTATAGCAGTAGTAGGGCGACCAAATTCAGGGAAGAGTACACTTCTTAACTTTTTAGTGGGTGAAAAACTTGCTATGGTTTCTAAAAAAGCACAAGCAACTCGTAAACGTATGAATATTATTGTGATGCATGGGGATAATCAGCTTATATTTGTAGATACCCCAGGGATTCATAAAAAAGAGCGTTTAATAAATGAATTTATGCTTGAAGAGGCTCTAAAGGCAATGGGTGATGCAGATTTAATTTTGTTTTTAGCTCCTATTACTGATAAGCTTGACGAGTATGAGAAATTTTTAGCTTTAAAAGAGAGTTCAAAAGTAAAACATATAGTACTCTTAACGAAAATGGACCATGTACCTCAAGGGAAGATTTTAGAAAAGCTAGGAGAGTATCAGAAGTATCAAGATAGATTTGAAGCGATTATCCCTTTCTCTGTTAACAAAAAAGTAGGAAAGAAGCCACTTCTTGATGAGGTAGTAAAATATTTGCCACCATCTCCTGCTCTGTTTGATACTGACATTACTACCACAGAATTTGTAAGAGATATCTACAAAGAGTTAATTCGTGAGTCTATCTTTGAGAACCTTTCAGATGAGATTCCTTATGAGTCTGATGTGACTATTGAAAAGATAGATGAAGAGGATAATATGGATAGAATCTATGCAACGATAATAGTAGAAAAAGAGACCCAAAAAGGGATTATAGTAGGAAATAGAGGAGAGGGGATTAAACGTGTAGGAAAGTTGGCTCGTCAACAGCTTGAACTCTTCTCTGGAAAAAGAATCTATTTAGACCTTCATGTGGCTGTTAAAAAAGGCTGGAGTAAGTCACGTGGTGGCTTAGAAGACATGGGGTATATATTTTAGTTTAAAAGCTCTATCTAATAAAAAAAAACATAAAATATATTATAATATTAATATATTTATATAATAATAAAAATTAATATTATATTAAGAAAACATTAATGACATAAGCAATATAATCGGCATATCTTAAAAAGGAATGGTAGATTTAAAAATTATGTCAACAGAAAATATTGATCCTAGAATTAAAAAATATAAAAATATTATCACCATTAATCCATACACTGATATCTACTATCAGTTTAAAAACCAAGAGTTAAAAAAATCAGAAACTTTAACGTATAATGATAAGAATTATAATATTTCGTATGTTACTAATAAAGATATGATTATAGCTTCATTAGATGTAGGAGAAGGGATTGATGAAGATGAGCTAGAAGAGACTTTAGAGATGCAAGCCTATGAAGAGTTAGGCTTAGATGAAGAGTTAGATTATACTATAAAGTATGAAAAACAGGAGAGTGATGAACTCTCAACTGTTTATAATCTTTTTATTACAGAAACAGAAGTTTTAGAAGAGAAATTTTCTTCTATCGTTGAAGAGACAAAATATATAGATCTGCTCATACCTGCACCACTACTTTATAAAACACTTTATACTAATAATGTTTTAGAAAATAATAATACGCATTGTTACATCTATTTTACAATGCAAGATGCTTTTGTTACTATTTATAAAGATGGTAATTTTATTTACTCTAAATCTATAGAGTTTTCCCTTACTCAAATATATGAAAAATATTGTGCTTTAATTGGCGAAAAAATTCCTGAAAAAGAGTTCTTTGAAACCTTTGAATCTGAAGGCTTAAAAAGTACCAGTGGACTTTATCAACAAAACTTAATGAAGCTTTTTGGGGAAGTCTTTTTACAGATTAATGATATTTTGATTTATGCTAAACGTGCTTATGGTATAGAGAGCATACAGAAGCTTTTTTTAGGGTCTGTAAAAGGTCCCATTATTGGTCTTGGTGATTATGGTTATAACTATTTAGGTATACCTACTTTCAATTTAGATTTTAATTTTGATATAAAAAATGATGAGTGGTATGTTGACCAGTTTCAATACTTTATGGTTAAATCTGCTTTAGACTATATTCAAGCTCCATCAAAAATATTAAATCTTACATTTAATCCTAGACCACCAACTTTTGCTAAACGTGCCAGTGGTCAGTTTATTATTGCTACTGTATTGGCTTCAGTATTGGCATTGGGTATACCTTTGGTTTATTTAATTCCATCCTACATGAATGATGCTTATAATTTAAAACTTAAATCTGATGATGCTAAACTCTCTAAAGAGTCTAATAAATATAAAAAGATATTAAAAGAGAAGCAACTAGATATTAAAGCAGATAAAGCAGAGTTGAAAAAACTCAATAATATTTTTGAGGGTAAAGCAAAAACATTAACATCAATTCACAATAAAAAAGTAAATTATAAATTTAAATCAGGATTTTACTATATTATTGGTAGAGATTTAAAGCAGTTTGGTGTACATGTTGAGCAGATATCAACAAATGAAAATAGTTTGACACTTTATCTTTTAAGTAATGATGAGAAAAAGATAACAAAATATATTAAATATATTTCAAAAAAATATTTTGAGAACATTAAGAATATAGATATAAAACGTATTGAAATAGATGATAAAGATTTCTCTTATCGTGGAATATTAAAGGTTGAATACAAATGAAAGCATGGATAGATTTATTAAACAGTTTAGATGATTTTTTTGAGCCTAAAAGTGATAATGAAAAATGGATGGCAATTGGTATGGTGTTTGTAGTTATAGGGTATTTATCTTATAGTCTATTTTTACCATATGCTGAAGATAGATACAATGCATCTGACCGTGAAAAAAAGAAACTTCAAAAAAGTATAATTACACATAAAGAGTATCTGAATAGCATTACAATTAATGGGGATAGAGAATTTTATGTTAAAAAGTATGATAATGATATAAAAACATTAAAAAAGAAAATCGTAGATTCAAATGATGATATCTCTTTTATATCTTCTAGTTTAGAGGAGCTATCGGGACTAATGTTTAACAAAAAGAACTGGTCAAAATTTTTAAATAGTATTGCACAACAAGCAAAAAAACAGAGTGTTAATATTAATTATATAGAGAATCAATATGTTGATAATAATGGTAGTTTTGGACATGTGTTACAGATTGCTGTTGGGTGTGATGGCTCTTATAAAAATATTACTAAGTTTATGAATCAATTAGAAAAAAATGTTTTAGTTACAGATATCTATGGAACACATATTTATCTTGATAAAAACAATACTACAACAGCAGCTGATATTAATATTTCAGTATGGGGGATTAATCACTAATGAAAAAAGTATCTATAATGGCTATGTTTGCCTCATCATTATTATTTGCTGGTTCTTTAAGTTCTGAAGAGATTACAAATATGATTTCTAAAATAAAAGAGGAGAGAGCTGGTATTGCTATAAGTAAGCTTGAAAATACAGAAAATCCTTTTATTATTGTCAAAAAAGAGAAAGCTGTTAAAGTTGCAGAGAAAAAGGTTATTGAAGCTGTTCGAAAAGAGATTGATTATCAGCTACATGCAATATTAAATCATGCAGCATTTATTAATGGTAAATGGTATAAAAAAGGCAGTAAGCTTGGAAATTATCGTATTACCTATATTGGTAAAAAAAGTGTTGATTTAACCAGTAAAGAAGGTGCTAAAACACTTTCAATTAAAAAAAGAAAAAAGCAATTTATTAAGTTAAATAAAGGAAATAAATAATGAACTATATTAATAAAATTTTAGGAACAGGTGCATTATTTACATTATTGATAGCTCCTATATATGCCAATAAATGTGAAACCCAACTTTTTACCACAACATTAAATAGTGCATTAACTATTGGGGATGTTGTTGAAAATTTAGCTGATGCTTGTGAATTGTCACTAATAGTCAAAGATAAAGAAGCAAAAAAGAAATTATCTGATAAATTATATTATGTTAGTTTAAACAATGCCTCACTTGATGAGTTTTTAGATACGGTTTTGGTGGAAAATGATATCACATATGAATTAGAAGATAATAAACTTAGAATATCTTATTTGAATACTAAAACCTATAATTTAGATTATATATCTGGTAGTAGAGTAGGAAAGAGTAATGCACATGTAACTATTGCTAATTCAGGTAGTGCAGGTGGAAAATCTCAATCTAAAGATGGTGCTTCTGGTAATGGTTCAAAAACGGGTGTTTCTATTGAGAGTAATGATGAATTTAAGTTCTGGACTACAATTGAAAAAGAGATACAATCCTTAATTAATAGACCAGAAGACCCCTATACTGCACCTACACCGATTATAAATCCTGAAGCAGGGATGATAACCGTAACAGGTACGGCAAAACAGTTAAAGAGAGTTTCCGAATATATTTCTAATGTCTCTAAACAGTTAAAAAATCAAGTGCTTATAGATGTTCAAATTTTAAGTGTTACTTTTGATGATAGTTATACTACAGGTGTTGATTGGTCTCAACTTTATAATTTTCAAAATATGGCAATTGCATCTGCTAGTATGATTCAAAATAATGTTTCATCATTAACATCTGTAACTGATGGTGAGTTATCAATTGGAGATATAACCTCTGCACCAAATACGGAACCTAAAAGTTCAGGTGCTATTATTACAAGAGGTTCTGTAAAAATTAGTGATGTTGTTAAATTTTTAAAGACACAAGGAGATGTAAAGTCTATTTCAAATCCTAAAATTTTAACACTTAATAATCAACCAGCCTTAATATCTGTGGGTAAAGAGCTTTTCTACAAAATACAATCTACTTCGATACTTCAAGGCTCTAGTGGAGCAGGTAGTCAGCAAAGTGGTGAGACTATAGACTCTGTATTTGCAGGAATATTACTGGATATAACCCCTGAAATATCAGAAGATGGCTCAATTACCTTAAAAATAAATCCATCTATCTCAGACACTATAGATACGGTAAGTCGTGATAATTCAGGAGCTAGAAATATTCCACCTGATTTATCAAGAAAACAGATATCTTCAGTTGTAACACTCCAAGATGGTCAACATGTGATTTTAGGAGGGTTAATATCTTCTAAAACAGGAATGAAGGTTTCCAAGGTGCCTCTTCTTGGAGATTTACCACTTTTAGAGTATCTATTTAAGCATGAGGTTAAGGTAAATAATGTAGATGAATTGGTTCTTATTATTACACCACATATTATTAAACGTGATTCTGAACTTTCATTAGAAAATTTGGGTTATAAGAAATTAAGTTATGACTAGTCGTTTTGAGAATGTAAAAAATATTTTTATTGATTCTGTTGAGAGAAATAATTATGTTGAGTTGGAATCAGCACAACATAATTATAAACTTTTAGAGAAGAGTTTAGATAAACCTCTTAAGATGATACTTCTTTTTGGAAAACCAGGAACAGGTAAGAGTATGTTGCTAAACAAGCTCTACCACAATTTAAAAGAGAGTAGAGAGATTCACTATTTTGATGCTCCTATTTTAAGTGAAAAAGAGTTTTTACGACGGGTGTATGAAGCAATAACGGACAAAGCCGTTCCCAATGAACTTCGTGTAAATTTTGATGGCTTACTACGATTTTGTCAGAAGTTAAAAGGTGAAAGAGAGATAGTTTTTTTACTTGATGAGTGTCAACTCTATTCTGAAGCACTTATGGAAAAAATTCGACTTCTTTCTGATACTAGAGTGATTAAGTTTGTTATTACTCTGCATAAAACAGAGAATGAAGATATTATTGCCAAACAGCATTTTAAAACACGTATTTGGGAAGTTATAGAGCTTTCTAATGCAAGTGAAGATGATTTATATATTTATATACAAAAGAAGTTAATTCAAAAAGGTTTTGTTGAAATATCAAATATGATAAAAAAGAAACATATTAGGTTTATCTACACATATACTTATGGAAATTTTAGAGAGAGTAATAAGTTTTTATACACGCTTTTTGATATTTATGAATATTTTGATGAAAATAGACCTCATAAAGTATCAACTGAAAAGCTCTCTAAAAAGTTTCTTGAGATGACAGCATTAAAATTAGGATATATAGATGGATAATATGAGAGAGTTAGAAAAACGTTGGTATTTTTACAGAGCTAAAGAGAGTTTACGTTCTATAAATATTGTTGCTTTTATGGGAATGATGAGTTTAGCTAGTTATTATACTTATACACAAGTAGATGTGATTAAAAATTTATTTAATGAGAATATATTGGTTGCAGAGGCAAAAGTTGAACCTAAAAAAGTAACAGTTGAGCCAATTATCCTAGCTAAAATAGTAGAAAAACCAGTAGAAGAGCATCTTAAAAGTACGAAAGTAGCAGATGTTGTATTGGCAAGTAAAAATGAAGGTCTTGATGGTTCTACTTTGCACGTAGTCGCTTTAGAACCAGTTATTCCTATAATAGATATGGAAAAAGAGAGCCGTAAAGTAACTTCTAAAAAGAGAGTATATAAGGCTACTCGTCATAATCAAACAACTCAAAGAAAAATGGTTAAAGCAAAAGCTTCAACCTATTTAACTGCTAGTGAACTCTCAACGATAAAGCATGAAATCAAACGTAAGAGTAGGGTTGCCTCACGAAATACGGAAAATATAAAAAAAATAAACTTAAATGGAAGCTCTGTAAATTATATAGAGACCATGAAAAAGAAATTCAAAAGAAGTAAGAACCCTAGAGATGCACTTCTTTTAGCAAAAGCTTTTTATGAAAAAAAAGCGTATTCACAATCAGAAAAATGGGCATTAACAGCTAATAAAATAGATAGTTCCAATGATGAAAGTTGGCATATGTTTGCAAAGTCTAAGTTAAAACTGGGTCAAAAAAATGAGGCTATTAAAATTTTAGAAAGTTATTATAAAAAGAGTCATTCACCTAAAACAAAGGCACTGATAGTAAAAATAAAAACTGAAAGATTATAATGATGAAAATAATATTATTTATATTGGTGACAACATCTTTTTTGTTCTCATCAACCTTATCGAAACTTTATAAAATGTATGAGAAGCAAGAGTACACAAGAGCTTGTGATTATGCTTTAAAGTATTATAATAAAAATAAAAAAGATGAAAAGTATGTAACTCTTTATGGATTATCATGTTTAGAGACAGATAATATAGAGCGTATAGCTACACCAATGATTCAACTGGAAAAGAGCAAGAGTGCTAGAGCAAATGCAAGTTATTTTTCAACCATACTTTTGCAAAAACAGCTACTTCGACAAGCCCTTTTTGATGGTAAAAAAATAGATGATTTACATTTGCCTACGACCAATTTTATCTTATCTAAAATTTTTAACCTTTTTGTAAATAAAGAGTATCTATTAAAAGATGGTATTTATAAATTTGAAGATAAAGAGAACAAAGAAAAAACTTATAAATTATATATAGATGATAGTAATAAAAAGAAAAAATACATGATGATAGATGTCTATAAAGATGAAAAATTTATAAAACGATATCGTTATAATTAAAAGGAGAGATTATGCATAAAGTAATTAATATATTAGTAAAAAATGAAGTTATAGATGAAAGAAAACTTGAATTATTTATAGAGAAATACACCGAAGAAAAACTCTCCATACGCAATTTGATTAAGGTTCGGATTATTAATGAAGATGAGATGGAAAAAACACTGCTTCAAGAGATAAGACTACAAAATATTGAGATTAATGACCTTGAAGGAATAGTAGGAATAGATACCACAGCTCTGCTTAAACGAATGGCAAAAGAGCTGGATATAGAGTATATGGAAGTTAATGAATCTGATATTGATTTTAAACTTGTTAAGCGTTTACCCTTAAAGCAGTTGGTTAGATACAATGCTTTACCACTGTATATGGAAGACAATGAGGTAACCGTTGCTTTTTCAAATCCTGCCAACTATGAAGCAAAAGGTGCAGTAGAGCGTTTTTTTCGTGGGAAAATGATGAAGGTTGTTCTTGTTCGTAAAGAGATTATACATCAAGTATTAAGTCAACTAAATACGGTTGAAAAAGTTGAAGAGTTTTCAGAAAGTATCAAAGAAGATTTAGAGCATGGTGGTGCAGAGGTAATGAAGACAGATGAATCTCCAGCTGTACTACAACTTATTGAGTTGATTTTAGCAACAGCTATTGAAAAGGGTACCAGTGATATTCATATAGAAGCCACTGAAAACTATTGTTTGGTTCGTTATCGTATTGATGGAATGTTGCAAGAGACTTTTAGAATGGAAAAAAATATCTTCTCCCCATTGGCATCTCGTATGAAACTTTTGTCCAATCTTGATATCGCAGAAAAAAGAAAACCTCAAGATGGAAGATTTACTCAAATTGTAAAAGGGCATATTTTTGACTTTAGGGTCTCAACACTTCCTACCATGTTTGGTGAATCCATCGTAATGAGGATTCTTGATAAATCTAAAGCATTGGTTCAGCTTGAAGATGCTGGTATGAACCCAATATCTTATAAGAAGTTTATTCAAGGTATTCACTCTCCTTATGGAATTGTTTTGGTAACAGGACCTACGGGTTCTGGTAAAACAACCACCCTTTATGGAGCGTTAAATGAGATTATTAATGTTAAAGATAAAACCATTACCGTTGAAGACCCAGTGGAATACCAAATGGAAGGAATTCAACAAGTACAAATAAACGCAAATGCAGGTTTGGATTTTCCTGCTGCTTTACGTTCTATTTTGAGACAAGATCCCGATAAGATTATGATTGGTGAGATTCGAGACCAAGAGACGCTTAGAATTGCTATTCAAGCTGCATTGACTGGTCACTTGGTTCTCTCGACTCTACACACCAACTCTGCTATTGCATCTATTGGTAGAATGTTGGATATGGGAATTGAAGATTATCTTATATCTGGTGCTTTGGTTGCTATTCAGGGGCAGCGTCTTATTAGAAAAATATGTCAAAGTTGTAAAGAAGAAGTCGTGCCAGACTCAACCGTTTTGGAAGATTTAGTTGCACATTTACCTAAAAATCCAAAGTTTTATAAAGGTAAAGGTTGTGCTGTATGTGGTGGTTCTGGTTATGCAGGTAGAGAGATGATATCTGAAGTTCTAACGGTTTCAGAAAAAATATCACGTATGATTGCCAATGGTGCGACCAATGAGCAGTTGACCGAACAGGCTATAAAAGAGGGGTTCTTTTCGATGTTCCAAGATGGTATTCAAAAAGCATTGCAAGGAAAAACTACTGTTGAAGAGGTAGTGAGAGTTGCGAGGTCATAATGAAGTATTTTAATGTTACAGTTAGTAATAAAGGTAAAAAACGTACAGAGGTCATTAAGGCAAAAAGTAAGATATTGGCGTTAAAGGTTGCCAAACAAAACTTTCCAAAAGAACGTGTTTCAAAAGCTGTGGAAACTGCTAAACCAACAGATGAAAAGATGAAAGATTTGGTTGCTGGTGTTAAAAAATCTTTTGAAGGAAAGATAAGTATTGACAGTAAAATTTCAGCCATTCGGCAGATATCGGTTATGACCGATGCTGGTATATCTATTCATGATGCGATAAATGAAGTTGCAATCAATACTGAAGACCCTAAACTAAAAAATATTTTTGAAAATATTGGTTCTGATATCAATGCTGGTAAATCTATTGCAGACTCTATGGACCCTTATGCTGAGGAGTTTGGTCATGTAACTATAGCCATGACAAACTTAGGTGAAAAAACAGGTAATATTGCTGGTTCTTATGCAAAACTTTCAACCATATTGGAAGATATCCGAGATAACTTAAAGAAGTTTAAAAAAGCAATTCGTACACCAATGATTACCTTGATTGCTATGGGAATAGCATTTACTATTTTGATTATGGTGGTTGTACCAAAGTTTAAAGAGATGTTTGAAAAGTTTGATTCTGCTCTTCCTGTGCCTACCATAATTTTATTATGGTTAGAAAATGCATTGAGTCATTATGGACTTTATATTTTGATAGGTTTGGTTGTAGGGATATTTCTTTTAAAGCATTTTCATAAGACAGATGAGAAGTTTAGATATAAAATTGATAAAATAATGGTTAATCCTAAGTTTTATTTAATTCACAAGATAGTATTCTTTTCTAGTATGCATAAATATATGTTGGTATTTGGAGAGTTGGTTAAGTCGGGTATTCCTGTTTCAGAGGCTTTGGATACAGCTGTTGATATGGTTGATAATGCTTATATAAAAGAGAAGCTATTGGGTGTAAATGCGAACATTGCAAGAGGGATATCTCTTTCAGATGCTTTTGAACAGACAGGACTATTTGAAAATATGTTACTTCAAATGATACGAGCAGGGGAAGCAGGTGGACAACTTGATGCAATGTTAGGAAAAGTTACGGATTACTATGATGCACGGTTCCAAGACCTTATTGATAACCTTGCTGCTTATATAGAACCAATAATGCTTTTCTTTATTGCTGGTTTGGTTCTTTTAATGGCTCTTGGTATCTTTATGCCTATGTGGGATCTTGGAAAAGCAGTTAAATAGAAAGGAGAATATAAGATGGTAAGTAGAGTAAATATTATAGACAACAAAGGGAATATGGCGATTATAGAAGTTCCTCCTTATGTTACAGAGGTACTTCAAGAGTTAGAGGTTGGTGAACTCTCAACTTTTGATACTGTTATGGAATTTTGTCATATATACAATTTAAAAGTTATAGAGTTTAATGGAAAAGTAATCAATAAATATACAACCTGTATAGATGTCAATGATTCGGCTATTGTTTTAGATGGAGATAATAGTCTTATCTATATTGAACTAGAAGATACAACGGTTACATTTGAAGATTCAAAAACGTGTGTATTCAGAAAGTTTAATAAATTTCTTTCTAAATATATGAAGTAAAACAATGATTGAAGTAGGTTTTTTTTAATTGTCTCCAAACATGTTATAATTTTAAATGAAATTTTACCGAATATATATAGAATTAACCAATATTTGTGGGCTTAGATGCACCTTTTGTCCTACTAAAAACTTGCCCAATACTACTATGAGCCTTGAGTTTTTTGAGTCAGTAGTACAACAGAGTAAAGCTTTTACCAATGAGATAGCTTGTCATGTGGTAGGTGACCCTTTAACCCTTTCTAACTTGAGTAAATATTTAGATGTTATTCATAAATATAAAATGAAAGCACTCTTAACAACTTCTGGTTATTTTATGAAAAAACATAGCAATGAGACTCTTTTTCATCCAGCTGTAAAACAGATAAATATTTCTCTTAATGCCTTTAATAAAAATGATACCTCTCTAACTTTTGAGCAGTATATGAAACCTATTTTAGAACTGTGTCATGAGAAAGTGAAGCAGAAGAGGGAGCTTTTTATAAACCTTCGTATGTGGAACCTTGATGAAGCCATGAGCGAAGAGGCTTTTAATGAAGAGCTGTTTACTTTACTAGAGAGAGCGTTTAGGGTTACTTTAGATTTAAAGAGTTTAAATCCAAAAGAGAAGAAAAGTATACGTTTGGACTATAAAGTTTTGCTTCATTTTGATAACTATTTTGAGTGGCCCTCGCTGTCAAATCCTAATTATGGTCATGGCACCTGTCAAGGACTTAGTTCTCACATAGGGGTATTGGCTACAGGTGAAGTGATTCCTTGTTGTTTAGACAACGATGCTGTGATGAGATTGGGTTCGTTAAAAGAGCAGAGTTTGGACGAAATAGTTTATGAAAAACGGGCTACAGATATGATAAACGGATTTAAAAAAGGATTTTGTTCAGAGGAGATGTGTCTAAAATGTGCTTATAAGAGCCGATTTAATAGTTAAAATAGGTATCAATATTTATTTTTAATTATTTATGTTATTTTTTATTAAAATTAAGTTCAACTGTGATATTATTGTTAATAAAGATAATAAGGAGTGACAGATGTTAAAAAAAGTACTAATCGGTCTTAGTTTGGTTTTAATCGTTGCCATGGCGAATGAAGGTCAGAAGAGTTATCATGAGATAGATGTTAAAACTGAGAACTATATACTAAAATTAAAACTAGAGATTTTTGAACTTAAAGAGCAAAACTCTGAACTGAAAAATGTTATTGAGCAATTAGAATTAAAGGAGTCTAACTCTACTATAGTTGGAGTGAAGCTTGACAGAGCTCAAGCAATAGCAAAACTTAAAAAAGATTTGAGCTTAAGAAGAGAGATGTATCAATAATAGGCTAACCTACAACATAAAATGCTAAAATACTCACCTATAATCATAGCCTAATTTTTAGGAGGAGTTTTTTTGAAAAAAGCATTAATGTTACTAAATATGGGTGGTCCAAACTCTGTTGATGAGGTTGAGATGTTTTTAGAGAATATGTTTTCAGACAAAAATATCTTGACCATGGACAGGTATACGCGTAAACTTGTTGCTGGTATTATTATCTATAAACGAATTGATGAGGTCAAAGAGAACTTTGTCAAGTATTTGGGTGGGAAGTCTCCTCTACCAACGCTTACAAACAGACTTATAAAAAAACTTAATAATAAGCTCGGTATCCCCATAGCTCCTGCCATGCGTTATGTTCCTCCTTTTGCAACACCTACACTTGAAAAATTTAAAGCTGAAGGCATTGAAGAGCTACTCCTTTTTCCTATGTATCCTCAGTACTCTACCACTACCACACTCTCATCGGTTGAAGATATAGAGGAACGATGTGCTTTATTAGATTACTCACCTAAAATAACGCTTATCGAACCTTATTATGATGATTATGACTATATTAAAATGTCAGCAGAGAAAATCATGGAAGCCTTAGAAGATAAAAAGAGTGAAGATTATGATTTGCTTCTCTCTGCTCACGGACTGCCTATGAGTATTATTAAAGCAGGAGACCCATATCAAAATCAAATAGAAGCAAATGTCTCTGCTCTAAAAATATATCTACATGAACGAGGGGTTAAATTTAATAATATTAAGTTGGTTTATCAGTCAAAAGTAGGTAGTGCCTCATGGTTAGAACCAAATTTGGTTGATGTGCTTCGTAACCCTTATCATAGAAAAGTTCTTATTTATCCTTTGGCATTTACAGTGGATAACTCTGAGACGGTTTATGAACTGGATATTGAACATAGAGAGATAGCTGATAAGATAAAATATGATGACTACAGAGTCGCAAAATGCTTTAATGATGATGATGCGTTTGTAGAATTTATAGTTAAAAAGGTTGAAGCACTCTAATGAAAACAATAGAAAAATCTTTTGTAGGAACGTATGAGGTTAAGAAGTCAAAATTTATTGCTCATTTAGTTCCCATAGCTGACTATAAAGGCTTAGAAGAAAAATTACGAGCTGAACATCCAAAGGCTAGACATGTTATTTATGCTTTGCGTTACCTCAATGAGTTTGACCAAATAGTTGAAAACTCATCAGACGATGAAGAGCCAAAGGGAGCTGCAGGAGTTCCCTCTCTTAATGTACTTCGTGGGGAAGAGCTGATTAACGTAGCTCTTCTTACGGTACGATATTTTGGAGGAACTAAACTGGGCATTGGAGGTATGGCAAGAGCTTATGCTTCAGCTGTAAAAGCTGTAGTAGCAGAAGCTAATATGCTAAAATATGAAAAAGAGTTTAGTTATAAATTTGATACTTCATACTCTGATGTACAAAGAACTGAATATAGGTTAAAAAAGTTAGAAATAGTCCAAGTAGAACGAGAATTTTTAGGTGATAAAGTGGCTTGGAAAATACGAGCCAATGAAGAGAAATTAAATAAGTTTAAGGAAGCGTAATGCTACATAATATAGTGATGACAATCGTAGAGTGGGTAAATCAGTTTGGCTACTTAGGGATATTTATAATGATGTTTTTAGAGAGTACTTTTTTCCCTTTTCCGAGTGAGGTAGCGATGATACCAGCAGGGTATTTGGCATCTACTGGAGAGATGAACCTTATGGTTGCAATAGTTGTTGGAACACTTGGTTCGTTAACAGGAGCCTTGTTTAACTACTATTTGGCAAGAAAATATGGACGAAAAGGGGTGCTTCGTTTTGGTAAGTACTTTTTCTTTACAGAAGAGAAGTTACAGAAGATGGAAGCATTTTTTGTAAATCATGGTTCATTTTCTACTTTTGTGGCTCGTCTTATTCCAGGTGTGCGTCAGTTGGTTTCACTTCCTGCTGGGCTTTCAAAAATGCCTTTAGATAAGTTTGCACTGCACACAACTTTAGGTGCTGGGTTATGGGCAACTGTTTTGGTACTTTTAGGCTACTTTTTGGGGGAGAATGAGGCACTTATAAAAGAGTATCTTCATCAAATAGTTTTAGTTACCTTAGGATTAATTGTGATTGCTTCTGGGATATATATATTTATGAATAAAAGAATTAAGAAGTAAGAAAAATATAGATATAATAGGATTAAAAAGGGATATTTTATATGAAAGATTTTTTAAGAAAAGCTAAGGCATCTACACAGGTTATAGCTACCTTAGATGGAAAAACAAAAAATAGAATTTTAAATGAGATGGCAGATGCCCTGTTAGAGAACGCTTCATCTATAGTATCTGAAAATGAAAAAGATATGACAGCAGGTAAAGAGAATGCTTTAGACTCTGCACTGCTTGACAGATTATTACTCGATGAAAATAGAGTTTCAGCCATAGCTCAATCACTACGAGAAATAGCAGGACTAAAAGAGCCAGTAGGGCGTGTGTTAGAGGGGTGGGTAACGGATGATAATTTACGTATAGAAAAAGTTTCTGTACCTATTGGTGTGGTAGGGGTCATTTATGAGTCTCGTCCAAATGTTACCTCTGATGTGGCTGCATTATGTTTTAAAAGTGGAAACGTTGCCATACTCAAAGGTGGTAAAGAGGCAGAGCATTCAAATATAGCGATTGCTAAAGTGTTACAAGGTGTGTTAAGTAAAAACAACTTACCAACGGAGCTTATATCTTTGCTTCCTGACTCTTCAAGAGAGGGAGTAGCAAAGTTAATAAAAGAAGATACGTATGTAGACTTAATTGTTCCTCGTGGTGGTGAGGGACTAATACGTTATATCTCTCAAAACTCTTCTGTGCCTGTGGTAAAACATGATAAGGGTTTATGTCATACTTATATTCATGTCAATGCAAACTTGAATAAAGCCATAGAGATAGCCATTAATGCAAAATGTCAACGCCCTGGGGTTTGTAATGCTATGGAGACGCTTCTTGTGGACAAAGCAGTAGCAAAAGAGATACTCCCTGCACTCTATAAACGTTTTGTGGATGCTGGTACAAAGCTAAGAGGTTGTGCTACTACAAAACAGTTTATATTTATAGACTCTGCTACAGATGAAAACTATAATACAGAGTATTTAGCCAATGAGCTTAATATTAAAATAGTAGAAGGTGTTGATGAAGCCATAGCTCATATTACGCATTATGGTTCTGGTCACTCTGAAGCCATTATTACTGAAAACTATAGTGTTGCTGAGAAGTTTTTAGATACCATTGATGCTGCCTGTGTTTATGTAAATGCAAGTACCCGTTTTACAGATGGTGGGGCATTTGGATTTGGTGCAGAGGTTGGAATATCGACCAATAAACTTCATGCTAGAGGACCAATGGGAATTAATGAGCTAACTACTTATAAGTTTAAAATATATGGTAGTGGACAAGTACGATAGTCCTATCTACTAGTTATAAAATGAGATATATTTTACTTTTTGTTATTTTTACTACATTTCTAAGTGCTAAGACGCTTGGTGATTCTATGTTTACCATAACTTTTGAAGGTAATAAGCATGTTAATAGCTCTGATTTAGAAAAGTTTGTTGGAGCAAAACGACCTTCATTTATAAAAAGATTATGGACAAAAGATGAAGCAAAAATAAACAGTATACTTATACCAAAACTCGATGAGACTTTTCAACATTTTTATAAAAACGAGGGTTTCTATGATGCCAATGTTACTCATGTACTGGGTGACTACAAGAGTGTAAAGTTTATAATTAAAGAAAATAGACCTATAATCATAGATAAAATCATGATTGATAGCGACTTAGATATATCTGACACCATTATGCTTGAAGAGCATAGTCGTTTTAGGGCAGAAGATTTTACTCAGACTAAAAAAAATATTAAAAAACTTCTTCTCTCAGAGGGGTATTGTAGTCCAAAATTAGACACTAAAGCTTATTTAGACATAGAAAAATATACTGCAACCATTAAGATAAAGTTAGAAAAACAGAAAATATGTCATTTTGGTAATATCACTATAGAGACCTCTTCTCCTACGATGAGTAATGATATTATTCTTTCTCGTCTACAGTTTGAAGAGGGTGATGTCTTTGATATTAATAAAATAAAAGATAGCTATGAGTCTCTTTATGGGTTGGAAGCATTTGACCAAGTTCATTTAGATTATAGTTTGAATCTTTATAATAAAAAACCTGTAAAGATTAAATATAAAGAGATTCAACATAATATTCACTCTCGTATTGGTGTTGGATATGCTACTGATTTGAAGTTTCAAGTTAAGTATCAGTGGGAGTATAAAAATTATCATGGCAATGGTAAAAAACTTAATTTTGACACCTTACTATCAGAAAAACAAAAGAGGGTGGAGAACAGTTTTTTTATTCCCTATATTTTTTCTCTATATGACTATCATATGGATTTTCAAAATAGTATTGGGTATTCAGAGGAGAGAAATATCCATGAGTATGATGAAAAAGTGTTTTATGATAAGTTCTATTTTTCTCATAAAAGTAGTCGCTGGTACAACAGTTTTGGTTTTGGTATAGAAAATAGAGATATTTCAAATGATAAAACATTTTTCTTAATTTACCCTTTCATGAAATTGGTTTATGACAGACGTGATTCAAAGCTTAATCCCACAAAAGGTATCTATTTCTCACATGAGATGGAGTATGGTTTGCCTTACTCCATAGATAATACAACCTATTTAAAATATCTAGAAGAGCTTAGGGCTATTTATACACTGAATGACATAACCCTTTCTGCCGTAGGTCGAATGGGGGCTATTGAAGTTTATAGTAATGATATGCCTGAGTCAAAAAAGTTTTTTGGAGGGGGTGCTTTTTCTAATAGAGCTTATGGTTATGATAGAATAGGAATAGTAGAGAGTCAAACCAAAGATTTAGTAGAGGGTGGTTCTACTCTTGCAAATTTAAGTCTTGAAGCCAATTTCCCTATTTATAAAAATTTTAGAGGAGCGTTATTTACAGACAATACAATGATATCTGAAAATCAAGGCATCTGGGAATTTTCTAATAATGTGATAAGCTCAGTAGGTTTAGGTTTTAGATATATGACTCCTATTGGTCCATTTAAAATAGATATGGGTTTTAATGTGAAAGATAGGTATCAAAATGCTATTCACTTTCAGGTAGGACAATCATTTTGATACGTTTGTTCTATTGGATATTGCTTATTGTGGAGATTGTTTTAATTCTTTTTGTAGTTTTACTATTTATTGCCACTGATGCTCGAACCATAAAAATCATTGCTGACCAATCACTCTCTTCTACAAAGTTTACATATAAATCAATAGAGGGAAATTTTATAACAGGTTTAGAGATAAAAAATTTGGCATATGATAAGAAAACATTAGCAAATAGTGCAACTTTACATTGGAATCCGATATCACTAATGTATAAAAAAATTACATTGACACAACTTGATGCTAAGGGTGTTGATATTGATAATATCGTTACGATGTTAGATGGATTTGACAAGAAGAAAAAACCTAAATCTGCTCTCTCTTTACCTTTAACTCTCTCTGCTCGAAATATACATTTAGATATTAACCCCTATGTTTATGATGGTGTGAAGTTGGACTCTTTTATTTTTGAAGCAGATAAAATAGGGATAGGTAGGGATATGTTAATAGATGCAGATAAATTATATTTGTATTTTAAATCTAATATTGTTAATGTTGAGTTAATGGGTGATATAGATAAGAGTAGGGTTTCACTAAGAAATGTAAACTTAAAGGAGATAGGTAGTAAGGAGATTGCTTATTTTATGCATGAGATACGCAAAATGAAAAAAAAATATAAGCGTAAAGATAAGAACGTTACCTCTATTAATAAAAAGTCAGAACCTATTTTAAAAGAGTTAAAAATAGACCATATTTTTGCAACCATGAAAGATGTCACTTATGGTCCATTTTCTATGAACGGTGTTAAACTTTTTATAGATGATGCAGAGTTTGATACCTACAATAACTATAGATATAAAGCAAAGAAAGTAGAGCTTAAAGGAGATAGCACTTTTGGTTCTGTTAAGTTTAGAGGCTATATTAAAGATTCTAATATTTATGCTAAAGGTAGACTCTTATTAAGCAAAAAACTTTTTACTATGTATCATTTACCTCTTAATTATAAAAATTTAAGAAAATTATCGGGAATGTTGCATTTAAATCATAAAGGTGTATGGCTTACCATTAACCATAAAGTCAACAAACTTCTAAATTTAAAGTCAGATTTTAATATAGATGTTACAAAAGCCAAACATAAATTGGAGTATATTTATCGTGATAAAAAAATCACAATAGATAGTAGAATAAAAGCCAATACGACTTATGGAGATAATGTAGATATAGAGAATATGGTGCTTGTCGATATTGCAAAAAAAGGTTATACGACCTATACAGGGAATGTAAAAATCCCAAAAATTAAAAACTTACCACCTATGTTAACGGACTACCTTTTAAGCAATGTAAGTGCTAAATATAAAGGTGATAAAGACGGATTGGTCGTTGATGTAAACTCAAAATTAATAGATGGAACTTTTAAAACAACAGATAGATATAAGGGGGCTGTTTTAAAATTAAAGACTAAAGGGAGAAATATTTTTTTAAAAAAGCTGGTTTCTGCTTTACCTGATGAGTTAGAAAATGAGCTAGTAGCATTAGAGAGTGAAAGCTTGTTAGATTTTAAAGAGATTAAAAAGTCAAAAATTAATCTAAAAGTAGACTCTAATTTATTAAATGCAGATGTGAATATGAAGCTACAGAAACCCTATAAAATCTTATTTACAGGAGTTATTCCCTCTAATAGCTCATTCTTAAAGTTCAATAAGCGTATTAAACTTCAACAGATTAAAAATATTTCAGGAGAGATTTTAATAGAAGATGGTCTATATCGTATTAAAATTAAAGATAATAAAGATTTATCATTCTCCTTAAACTATAACGCTAAAAATAAGCTTATGAGTAATGGGCATCTACTATTGGCAGGGGAAAATATAAGCTTTTCCAATAGCAATACCAACAATATAGAACTGATATTAAACGTGACAGATTTAAAAAGATTACTCTCTACAGTTGAGAACTATTATGATATTACTTTCCCTAAATTAGAAGGAAAAGTTGATGTTAGGCTTACAAAAAGTAAAAATGGTCTTTTAAAAATTTCTTTAAAAAGCCCTCTTATAAAGTATCTCTCTGACTCAACACTGGATATAGAAAAGATAGATGCCCTATTTACTTTAGATAAAAATGGAGACATTGTTATTGATAAATACCGTTTTAGACTGGATACCAATCCTTATTTTAAAGATTTTTATGCCAATAATAAATCCTATTTAAATTTGAAAAATAATAAATTAACTGTTAAAAAATTATGGCTTAATAATAAAATTCTTATTGATGGAGGCTATGACTTAAAAACTTCTAATGGTGACTTTACGGTTTCTACAAAAGAGTTTCCTTTTATTAACAAGGATTTTGATTTGCTTTTTGATGTGGATGCCAACTTAAAACTTCATGGAAAAAAGGTGGAAGTAGATGGTGATGTTAATATCTTAGGAAATTCTGTTCATTATGATGTTTCTGGGTCAAGTATTGTGGAAGATTCTGATATTATTATTGTTCAAGAACAGAAAAAAAAGAAAGCGTCAGCTCTTCAAAATTTGAAACTAAATTTAAAAATTAGAAGTGAAAAGCCTTTGAACTATTATGGGAAAAATACAACCATAGAGTTTTATAATGAGTTAAGGGTTATAAAAGAGTATAAGACAGATTTTATGGTAACAGGGATGTCTACAGTTACAAAGGGTTTTTATCAGATGGAAGATAAATATTTTAATCTAAATGAGAGCCATTTGTATTTTGCAGGAGACCCTAAAAAACCTCTTCTTGATATAAAAGCAAATTATAAAAAAGATGAATATACCATTCATATTTTTATATCGGGAAGTGTTGAAGAGCCTATTGTTAACTTTAACTCAGAACCATACTTGACACAACAAGAGATTTTGTCATTAATTCTTTTTGATGGAACAGGTTCCAATGGTCAAGGAGCAGATGCCTATACCTTATTGGGCGGTGCCTTTGCAAAAGGACTTATAAAGAGTTTAGGAATAGATGTTGACCATTTGCTTTTGGGTTCAGATAACAATGATGAACTCTCTTTAGAGATTGGACGAAAAATTTCCAAGAACATTACCCTTATGTACATGTTTAAAGATGGAGAAAACGGTGTCAAAGTAAGAGATGAACATAACAAAAATTTTGAAACCGATATTATTATTATGCCCAGTGCCTCTAGTATAGAGTTTTTGTATAGGAAAGACCGTTAAGAGAGAGTTATTATTTGTTACTTATTTTGATGGATAATGAAGCTTTTGAGACTGCGAAAGAACTTCCTTAGGGGCGTGGACTTTAGTCCACGAATCCCATAGAATAAGGATTTTTTACGGGACTAAAGTCCCTTCTCCTAGTTCTTTCGCAGTCTCTTTTGCTTCATTATCCAATAGGGGAGCTACAATAATTTTATTGTTTAATCTGGTCTTTGATCATCAGGAAGTTGAGATAAATCAGCTTCATC
>JALUMR010000136.1 GCA_027055805.1 Campylobacteraceae bacterium | reverse complement strand
TGTAGGAGCATGGACTTCAGTCCATGAATACAGTGACTAAAGTCACTGCTCCTAGCATTCCAAAAAATAAATAAAGGAAACCCCATGCCAACAACCATAAAAAGAAGTCTACAAGATATTTTTAGTCCAACTGTTTTAAAATTTATTTTAAAAATAGGTTTAAGTAGTATTGCTATTTGGGTGGCAATATTGTGGTACTTTTGGAACTCATTTGAGCATTTTGTAACCTCTTTCCTTACATGGATACCATGGGAGTGGGCTCAAAACAGCATCGCCTATATCGCTGCTCCATTGGTGGGGTACACACTTATTATTGTGACCATTGCCATACTCACCTCACTCTACAGTGAGGGGTTACTTATAGAGTTAGCAAAAAAACACTACCCCCAAAGAGAAGCTATCGCATCGCCAAGTATAGCTGGTTCCATCAGCTCAACACTACAATCAACACTGGTTTTTGCTATTTTATTTATTGTGCTTTCTCCTACATTTCTTATTCCAGTCGTAGGACAAGTTATCATGCTTTATGTTTGGTCAATTCTTCTCAAAGCTCCAACAGTACATGACGTAGGAGGACTTTTTATTACCGATAAAAAAATTCTCAAAAAGAAAAAGAAAAAGTCAAATATCATTGCCATGACAGCTTCACTATTTAACTATATTCCTTTTTTAAATATCTTTGCACCTGTTTTTGCTCAAATAATGTTTTTACATCATATTTTGGGTAAAGAATAGGGAACTTTTTATAGGTAATTTACACTTTCGGTACTTTAGGAACATGGACTTTAGTCCATGCATAAATAACAGCGACTAAGTCTAAACTATTTAACAACCACTACAGAGACATTGAGTCCTGCTGTATCTGAAATATCCACATCAATATCGCCTTTAAGGTTCTCTCCTACTTTATAATAGTAGTTTGACTTAGGATCAACTTGCCCCATAGCAGAATGAATAAAAGGAGCAGGATTGTAATTAAAAAAGTCAATAGACCCTAAATCGTACTGAATATTATTAAAACTACTAGAGATATAATCACCAGCATTATATAACTCTCCACTATCTACAGAGATATCATCTCTTTTACTGAGTAAAACTGCCACACCCCAGTCATGAATAAGGTCATCAAATGTTTTAGATTTACCATTAGCATCTTTATGAATAGCATCCATAAGTGCTTCTTCATTTATAAATTCACTATGAACAATATCATGCAAAAGTTTGGCTCCACCATAATTACGTATTAAGTAAGCTCCAAAAGAAGACACTGTTGAATAGTTTTCTAAAGTATTGTCCCAAGATTTAGGACTTAATGTATTGTTTTTATTAAAAAGAGGATACCTACCATTATGATTGTTTTTATTACCAGTATCACCTCTAGTTGATACTACATTTCTAGGTCCATCTACACCCATCTTTACAGCAACTAAATCTTCAGTTGACTCAGACAACATCTCATTTATCCAAGTATCTGTTCCCTGAATACCTTGTTTTACATTTTTTTGATAAAAATAGATCATATGTTGAAACTCATGTGCCAATGTTGAGAAAACCTGTTGAGGCCAAAAATCATTTTCATCCCAGCTACTTGTTGTTGAATTGGCATACATAACAGAGTCTATATAAAACATAATACGTTCATTTGAACCACTATAGAGATTGTTGTTAAAGTTATCTTTGGAGTAAAAATAACCTATAACTCCTCCACTGGCTTTGTTGTCTTGTGAAATATCTGTTAAAAGTATACTTATATGGTTTGATTCATCAATTAATGATGAAGAAGTTGGTACACCCCACTCTTCACCAAAAACATTTGTTACCCAGTCGTAAATATCATTATCATAGCCACTTTTTAAAAACTTATTTGCTAAAGTACCAATCATGTTATCGTTAACACATTTAACTTTTTTACAATTTTCTCCATAAGCATCATCTTCTACCCAAATGGTTAAACTTTTAGCTCCAAATTGTGTTTGAACATTTGAAATAACTTTTCTAGCTGTTGCATTTACTTCTCTATTTTTGGAAGTAGCATCCATATAAAATACTTTTTTCTCACCTTGAGTATCAGAAACAGTTTTATATGTTTTTCTTAGACTTACCTCTTCTTTTTTATCATTTTTAAAATCAAATAGTTGGTTATTGAACTCTTGTATAAAACTTAATTCTTGTTTATCTTGATGATTGAAAGGCTTTGCATTAAACTCTTTTTTATTGGTATTAACAGTTTCTACTCTTTTGTTGTTATGTGTAACTGTTGCAGCGTGAGCAACTGAATTTGGATTTGAAAAAAGAACATAAACATCTTTCGCTTCATCTCCTAATTTAAGTTGTAAATTTTTGTCTCCATCTAGCTTTAAAACTTTATAATTATCTGATGATGCATCTATTACTGCATCAATGGAGACACCAGCGACAGCTGTTTGGGTAGCGTCTAAATTTGATTTACTAGTTGATGAATCTGATGCAACACTTCCACAACCTATAAACATCCATAAAGAAATTGATAACGTTACCATTATTCTACTATTTAATTTCATACCATACCTTATATTTATAATTATTAATAGAATATAATATTTTATATTAAGTCTAATTTAATAAATATACTTTCTTTAAAAAAAATTAATAATTTAATTTAAATTAGCTCATTACTATTCAATTTTTCCTCAAAAAACCTCACATAAAGAATAACTAACAACTTTTCATCACAAATTTATGTTAAAATTAAAACAAACAAAGGATATCTATGAAAACTATTAAGACATTAACACTCATCCCTCTGATGATATTAACTACAGCATGTGTGCAAAGGACACCTAAACAAGAACAGACTGTTACCTGGACTCCCCCTCCTATAACCACCCCTAGTCCAGTTATAACTTATCCTGATACAGGTACACCGAGTATTCCGACTACCATAGAAGTACCCTATGAACAACCAAGAAGTAGATACCTTCAAGGCTCTTACAGTAACAACTATAAACTCAAAAACTTTATTACCATGATGGCGAGAAAGCACCATTATGATAAATATAAATTGAATGCTATTTTTTCAACTGTTCAACGAGACCCTCAAGCATTAGAAAAGATTGGTGCATTTAGAACTTCTAAACCAACACAATCAAAAGCTGTTTTACCTGGTTCATGGGACAAATACCGTAGTAACTTTTTAACAGAGAGTCGTATAAGCAAAGGGGTTCAATTTTGGAAAGATAATCTAAATTACCTCAATGAGGCTTCTCGTAGATATGGAGTAGCACCAGAATATATTATTGGAATTATCGGAGTTGAAACCAACTTTGGAGGATACACAGGAAAACACTCTATTCTTGATGCTCTAACTTCTATAGCATTAGAGTTTCCAAAACGTGAGAAGTTTTTTACTTCAGAATTGGAAAATTATCTACTAATGATAAGAGATGAAAAAATTCCTCCACAAAAAATTAAAGGTTCTTACGCAGGTGCCTTTGGACTCTCTCAATTTATGCCAAGTTCCTTTAGAGAGTATGCTGTAGATTTAGATGGTGATGGACATATTAATCTCTTTACAACAGCAGATGCCATTGGAAGTGTTGCCAACTATTTTAAAGGAAGAGGGAAATGGAACAATCAAATTCCAGTTGCCATGAAAACATACTACAATAAAAGAAGATTTTATGGACTACCAACAGGCTTTAAAACCAGATATACCCAAAGTCACCTTCGCTCTTTAGGCATGAGACCTAGTTCTAATTTTTATGGATACAAAGGAAAAGTTTCCCTTATTAAACTGAGTAGATATAGTAAAGATGAACTCTGGTGGGGAACAGAAAATTTCCATGCTATTGCAAGGTACAATCCAAAAGACCACTATGCAATGGCTGTTCATCAGTTAGCACAAGCTGTTAGAAAAGCTTATTATAGACGATAGTAGGAGCATGGACTTTAGTCATAGTAGGAGCATGGACTTTAGTCCATGTAACAGAGACTAAAGTCTCTGCCCCTATTTTTTTTACCCTGTACGGTAGGGTATACGGTAGAATGTAACAGAGACTAAAGTCTCTGCCCCTACACATTCTCCAAAACACATTCAAGCGTATACTTTAAATCTTCATCTAAGTCCAAAGATTTAATCATCCACTTAATATAACCAGCATCGGAACGAGCTATATCTTCTATCTGCTCACCCTTATACTTTCCAAACTTGAAACTTTTCATCATAACGGGTGTACGGGTTAACTCTTCTAGTTTTACCATAGGGTTTACATCTGCATACTGCACTTTAACTTTAGCCACCAATTTAGATAAAAGTAGCTTCATCACCAATACATCGCCAATAGCATCATGTGCTTTAATAGTAATATTATGTTTAGATGCTTCTGCTTGTTCATCTTTGTACAACTCAAGAGAGTATCTAAAGTATTGTAAACGATGATAATCAGAGTCAGGAAAAAGGTGTTTAGAACAACGCAAAGTATCTATAAGTTTCATATGATTGGTAAAACCCTCTTTTTCAAGCATACCCAAATCAAATTTTATATTATGAGCAATTAAATAGTTAGATTCGTTATTTAATGTAGCTAAGTCAGTCCAAAACTTGGTAGATTTAAAGGGTGCTTTACCTTCTATAATATCGGGGGTAATGTTATGCACTTCCATTGCCTCAACTTTGATAGGTACATCAGAAGAACAAAGCTCATCATAAACTTCTACCTCTCCTTTAGCACCTACAACCATTGCACCAACTTGAATAATTCTATCATCCTCTTGGTTACCTGTTGTCTCTGTATCAAATAAAATATATTTAGCCATTTTTTTTCCTAGTAAAATAATAAAAGAAATTATAGCGTATAAAATAAAAAGAAGTAATGTTTGGGGATTTAAATTGTAAAATCAAGAGGGAAGAACTCCCTCTTTAAAGGAGTACGAGAAATAGACTCGAAATAAGAAAGATTATTTTCTTCTAAGCTCTTTAATTCTTGCTTTTTTACCTTTAAGTGCTCTAAGGTAGAAAAGTTTAGCACGTCTAACTCTACCACGTCTTAGTACTTCAATTTGTTCAATACTATCAGAGTAAATAGGGAAAATTCTTTCAACACCAACTGAGTTAGCACCAATACGTCTAACCATCATTGTTCTACCAGTTCCTTGCCCTCTAAGTGCTATACAAACACCCTCATACGCCTGAACTCTAGTTTTTTCACCCTCTTTAATAGTTACGTGAATTCTCAATGTATCACCAGCTCTAAAATCTGGAACCGACTTGCTCTCTAGTTGTGCTTGTTCAAAACTCTCAATATACTTATTTCTCATCATTTACCTTTAATAAAATTCATTGCTCTGTTAGAGCTGTTTATGCATATCTGGTCTAAAGTACTTTGTTTTGCACTTCGCCATAGCATTTTTTAAGTCCGAGATTTTACCGTGATTTCCCTTTAATAACTCTGAGGGAACAGTAATTTCATTATAAATTTTAGGTTTTGAAAAGGATGGTGCTTCCAAAACTGATGATTCAAAGCTTTCTACGGTTAAAGAATCAGAATTTCCAAGTACTCCATCTACATTTCTAGCTATAGCATCAGACATCACCATAGAAGGTAATTCACCCCCTGTTAAGATAAAATCACCTATAGAAAAAAGCTCATCTGCCATCTCTTCTATAAAACGTTCATCTAAGCCCTCATACCGTCCAGAGACAAAAATAATATGCTCTTTTTTTGCCAAACGCTTTGCATCATTTTGTTTAAAGGGTTTACCCACTGGTGTTGCTACTATCACATAAGCTTTAGAAGATGACTCCTTAATAGCTTTAATACTATCAAAAAGAGGTTGAGGAGTCATAAGCATACCTGCACCACCACCTATCATCGGTTGGTCTACTTTATTATGTTTGTTACTTGTGTAGTCACGTGGGTTTGTAAAATCTATAGAAATAAAATTATCTTCAATAGCACGTTTTAAAATAGAGTCAGAGAAGTAATCTTTTATGATGTTTGGGAAAAGGGTTAGGAATGTAAATTTCATAAAGAGTTAGGAAGCTTCCAATATTTCTTTAGCATCTTTTGTAAAAACAATTTTTGCTTCCACATCTGTTTTAAGTAAATATCTATCTATATAAGGAACCAAAAAAGTAGTAGAAAAACCCTCTTTTACCAATGCTTCATCTGTCTCAATAAACATATAGTTCACCTCTGCTAAACGTTGCATTTCAGAAACTTTTCCTAAAATAACACCCTCTTCACTCACAGAACAACCCTCTATCTCAAACCAAAAATGTTCACCATCTTTAAGTTCGCATCGTTCTTTGGTCTCTTCCATAGTAGCATATATTTTAGTATTGGTGAGTTTTTTGGCAAAGTCAATACCCTCATAACCTCTAAAAGATATAATACCACGAGTCAAATTGACCTCTTTAACCTCTAACATACCTGAGCTTGTTTGAAAAGAGTAACCTGCTTTGAATTGTTCGGGAAAGTCTGTATGAATATGGAGTTTAAGGTCTCCATAAAGCCCGTGGGTCTTACCCACTTGTGCTATGAAAAAACGTTGTTGTTTACTCATAAACTGCTATTTAGCCACAACGTTAACACGGTAATTGGTTCCACCTTTGGCTTTACAACCAGAAATTACCGTCTTAATAGAGTTAATCATTCGTCCCTCTTTACCAATAAGCTTACCCACATCATCAGCATTTGCTATGATGGTAATCTCATTATAGTTCTCTTCAAGATTTTTAACAGAAACTGCTATATCTTCAGGACTACTTACTAAAAGCTTGGCATATTCAGCGACGAAATCAGTAACCATAACGACTATTTACCTGCAGTAATTTTTTTAACTCTGTCACTCATTTGAGCACCAACAGAAGTCCAGTAGTTAAGTCTTTCCATATCAACAGTTAAGTTGTTCTCTTTAATCATTGGGTTATAGTGACCAATGGCTTCAATCCAACCACCATCTCTTCTTTTTCTGCTGTCTGTTACTACGATTCTGTAAAATGGCATTTTTTTTCTACCCATTCTTGTAAGTCTAATTGTTGTCATGTCTATCCTTTTAAATGTAAAATATTTTAGTTCAGCAATGGATAACTAATCCAAAACGTGATAAGTCACGTAAGCTGTCTGCTGAAGACAACTTCTAAAGTCCTGACAACTGTTCTTAATGAGAGAACACTCATCAACACTTTGAAATCGCATTTTATCCAATTTTTGCTTTACGTAGGGTGTAGTCCCCAACTACAGCAATAAAAAATAAAATATGGCATCCTTCATAAGTAGTTTACACTTTTACATATTGAGTGTTTTAGGGGCATGGACTTTAGTCCATGAAATAGACAACAGCGACTGCCCATCGGAAATACCCTCGGGGTGAAAGTCACTGCCCCTAAAGTGTCAACTACTTTTAGCTAGTTATGAAGGATGCCTAAACTATTTCTAAAAATCATACTTGCTTATGACGGTGTAGTCAGTGACTACACCCTACCGTGGAATTCCCCCACCTTGTGCTTGTTTCATCATATCTTGCATCTGTTTCATTCCACCTTTTCCTGAAAGTTGCTTTGCCATCTTTCCTGCATTTTTAAACTGCTTTAAAACACGGTTTACATGCATTTGTGAAATTCCTGCTCCAGCTGCGAGTCTTCTTTTTCTAGTGTTGTTTAATAAGTCTGGGTCTTCACGCTCTTTAGGTGTCATAGAGCTAAC
>JALUMR010000135.1 GCA_027055805.1 Campylobacteraceae bacterium | reverse complement strand
ATATGGCTGAGAGGAAGGGATTTGAACCCTCGGTGAGTTTGACCCCACACAGACGTTCCAGGTCTGCACCTTCGACCACTCGGACACCTCTCAATAGATATCTTCTTTAAAGTTGAAGAGAGGAATTATAGCCAATAGTGTTTAAAATCTCATAAATTTAATTTCGTTTCAGCTTTTTTTAGTTATTATTCGCCTGCCTCTTTTAGACCTATGCAACGGCATTGGTGGACAACGGGTCAGGATGGGAACATAGCAGCCCACCTGCCTTTGCTGTGTGCCGTAGGTATCTGGAAGGGGTACTATCTTTATTCCTCTTCATCATTAATCACAATCCACTCATAAAATGGTAAAGCTTCAAATTTTATATTTTCAATCATAAACTCATAGCTATTGGTTACTGTCACTATATATATTTTTTTAACTCCAGCCTTTTTATAGTTCGGAAAACGGTTGTGTGCTTTTTTCCAAAAGGATGATTCTCCTTCAAATGCAGCAGGGATAATAAGATGGTGATGCTCTGTAATGTACCCAGTAATTCCAAACGCTCTGAATGCAATGTTATGTTTATGCAAAGAGAGGGCAACCATGGTGTCAAACTGTTTTGGAAAGTTTTGGCTTAGGGTTAAATATTTGGCTAGAGCAAAATCAAAAAAGAGCAGTTTCTTTTGACTAGAGTTCTGAAAGTCAGCTATAAAGCTTATAACACCTTTTTCTTGCAATATTTTTATCTGCTTATAAATCATATCTTTAGAAATCTTATATCGCTCTTTGGCATAGGTGTAGAGCTGATGTGTGGTTACGGTAGCTCCATTGAAATGAGCCAGTACATTGAGCAGTTTTCGTTCAGACTCATCAAAGTGGCTTCTTATAAAGTTTTGAAACATCTGCTCTTTTGGTGCTGTAGGAATAGCAAGTTGTGGCAGTGTACCCTGTTTTAGAAAAAGGTTGAAAATCTGTGTCTCTGTTCCACGTTTTTGAAAAGAGAAAAACTCTTCATAGTCTAAAAGAGGTAAATTTAGATACTCAAAACTCTCTCCATAATCATAATAGGTACTTGAAATGATAATGAGTTTTTTTACTTTTGGAAGAACTTCAAAGTATTCATGTTCATAGTGGTCAAGTACAAGTAGTTCTATCTCATTGGCTTCTATAAAACCATCTGCATCCTCTTCCATCATATCTCTAAATTGAAATTTTGGGTCTTGAAAGTCTATATAGAGTAGCTCTTCAGGGTCAAAATTCATAAGATAGTCAAGTACCATAGATGTTTTACCTGAAGCAGGAAGACCATAGAGTAGTACTTTGTCTACTTCTGGAATGTTGAATTTTCTTTGCTGATAGGTTGTTATGTCATTGTTACGGTCGTGAAAGTATTCTAGAAGTTGCATAATGTACCTTTTTATGATTTTAAGAGCCGTAGGTGTGACCATGTCATATGCCAAAACCATATGTTTATTAATATTTAGATAATTTTACCATATTTCCTTTTTTAAAGGAAATAAAATAGAAAAATAGTCAAAAAATAGCATAAAACACAACCTCTGTAAAAGATAAAGTCGGTATAATTCGGCTCCAAAATTTAGTTAGGAGCTGTAAAACCTGCTTAAAAGCACTGTTTTTCGGTAACTTAACGAGTTCTTTATAAGGTAAATTAAATGGAAAAAATTAGACTTAAGCTTAAAGCTTATGATCATCGTGTTTTAGACCGCTCAGTTGCTTCAATTGTTGAAGCTGTTAAACGAACAGGTGCAGAACTTATTGGCCCAATTCCAATGCCAACTAAGATTAAAAAGTACACTGTACTTAAATCTCCACACGTAAACAAAGATTCACGTGAGCAGTTTGAGATTAGAATTCACGGAAGAATGATTGACATTGTTTCAGCTACTTCGGACACTATAGATTCACTTATGAAACTAGACCTTGCTCCTGAAGTTGATGTTGAAATCAGATCAATGGACAAATAGGAGTAGATGATGGAATTTATTATTGAAAAAGTAGGTATGAGCAGAACTGTTGGCGTACCAAGTGTTCCTGTAACACTTTTAAAAGTTATCGAAACTAAAGTCTGTGAAGTACGTGAAGATGGTAAAGCTTTAGTAGCTTACCACAGCAGCAAGAAATTCAACAAGAGTATCGAAGGTCAACAGACTAAATTCGGTATCGACAAAGAGTTTAATAAGTTTATGACAATCACTGTAGCAGAAGGTACAGAGGCTGGAGACTATTCACCAGAAGCATTGGCATCTGCTGAGTTAGTAAAAACTTCATTATTGACTAAAGGTCGTGGTTTTTCAGGTGGTATGAAACGTCATAACTTCGGTGGTGGACCTGCATCTCATGGACATAGATTTGGTAGAAGAATCGGTTCAATTGGTAATGCAGAATGGCCAGGACGTGTACAAAAAGGTAAGAAAATGCCTGGACAGTACGGTAACACACAAGTTACAGTTAAAAATGATGTAATTTCATTTGATGCTGAAAATGGAATATTAGTATTAAAAGGTTCAATCCCTGGTCACAATGGTGCACGTGGATTGGTAAGGATTGTTAAATAATGAGTACAACAGTAATTAAAACAAGTGACCTTCCAGAGGCGTTTTTAGAAGTTCATCCACATAATCTTTACTTATATTGTAAATCTTATGCAGCTGGGTTAAGAGCAAATACTGCACACACAAAAACACGTTCAGATGTTCGTGGTGGTGGTAAAAAGCCTTGGGCTCAAAAAGGTGGAGGACGTGCTAGAGCAGGTTCTGTGCGATCTCCTATCTTTGTAGGTGGTGGTGTTGCGTTTGGTCCTAAGAACAACAGAAATTATGACCAAAAAGTAAACAAAAAGCAAAAAAGATTGGCTTTAATGCATGCATTGGCTGATTTAGCAGCAAACGACAAACTTTTAGTTGTAGATTCAATTCTTGTTGAATCTGGTAAAACTAAAGATGCTAGAGCGTTTGTAGATGGTCTTGGACAAAGAGATGTATTGGTAATTAAAGAGCTTATTGATGATAAAACATTTTTAGCATTTAGAAACCTTAAAGATGCATACCTAATTGAACCAAATGAATTAAATGCATACCTTGCAGCTGCTTATCACTCAGTGGTAATTGAAAAAGCTGTTTGGGATTCAATTGTAAGTAAGGAGAGCTAGATGGCAGATATTACAGATATTAGAGCAATATTATACACAGAGAAAACTCTTGCAATGCAAGAAGATGGTGTATTGGTTGTTCAAACTAGCCCAAGAATGACTAAGAACAGTCTAAAAGCAGTTTTCCAAGAGTACTTTGGTATTAAACCATTGAGAGTAAATTCAATGCGTGTTAATGGTAAAGTTAAGAGATTTAAAGGTATCGCAGGTAAAAGACCAGATTCTAAAAAGTTTTACGTGTTTTTACCAGAAGATGCAAAAATTGATAGCTTAGCAGTATAGGAGAAATAGATGGCAATTAAATCATATAAACCAACCTCTGCAGGTAGACGTTATATTACTAACCTTGACAGTAGTGATATTACTGCAAAAGCAAGTGTAAGGTCTCTTCTTAAGAAGCTTCCACGTTCAGCTGGTAGAAACTCTAATGGTAGAATTACTTCTCGCCATAGACAAGCAGGTGCTAAAAAACTATATAGAATTATTGACTTTAAAAGAAACAAATTTGGTGTTGAGGGGACAGTAGCTACTGTTGAGTACGACCCATACAGAACTTGTAGAATTTGTCTTGTTAAATATACAGATGGTGATAGAAGATACGTTCTTCAAGCCAAAGGTATGAAAGTTGGAGACAAAATTATGTCAGCTGAATCTGGTCTTGATATCAAAACTGGAAACTGTATGAGACTTAAAGCTATCCCTGTTGGAACATTGGTTCATAACATTGAGCTTAATATTGGTCAGGGTGGTACTATCGCTCGTTCAGCTGGTGGTTATGCACAAATTATGGGTAGAGATGGTAAATACGTTTCACTTAGACTTCCATCTGGTGAGATGAGATATGTTCTTGGTGAGTGTTTAGCAACTATTGGTACAGTTGGATCTGAAGATTGGTCAAACGTTGTTCTTGGTAAAGCTGGTCGTCAAAGACATAGAGGTATCAGACCACAAACTAGAGGGTCTGCAATGAACCCAATTGATCACCCACACGGTGGTGGTGAAGGTAAAACCAACTCTGGACGACATCCTGTTACTCCATGGGGTATGCCGACTAAAGGTTACAAAACTCGTAAGAAAAAAGCTAGTGATAAGTTAATTATCTCTAAGAGAAAGAAGTAAGGGTAAGGTATGGCAAGATCAACTAAAAAAGGTCCATTTATAGATGACCATTTAAGAAAAAAAGTTCTTAAGGCTAAAGAAGAGGGTTCTCATAAACCTATTAAAACTTGGTCAAGAAGATCAGTTATTTTCCCTGATTTCATTGGTTTAACAATCAATGTTCACAACGGTAGACAGTTCATTCCTGTATTTATTACAGAGAACCACGTTGGATATAAATTGGGTGAATTCGCACCAACTAGAACATTTAAGGGCCATAAAGGTTCTGTTCAGAGAAAAGGGTAGATGATGAGTAAAGCAGTATTAAAATTTATTCGTGTAGCACCTAATAAAGCAAGAATGATTGCTAGAGAAGTTCAAGGTATGAATGCTGAACTTGCACTTGCATCATTAGAATTTATGCCTAACAAAGCAGCTGGGATTATCTCTAAAGTTATTGCATCAGCAGTAGCCAATGGTGATTTTGAACCAGAAGAAGTTGTAATTACTTCTTGTAGAGTAGACAAAGCAGCAGTGATGAAAAGATTTAGACCAAGAGCTAGAGGAACTGCAAGCAGAATCTTAAAGCCTACGGCACACATCATGGTAGAAGTAGCAAAAGCAGAGGAGGCATAATATGGGTCAAAAAGTTAATCCTATAGGTCTTAGACTTGGAATCAACAGAAACTGGGAATCAAGATGGTTTCCTAAAAAAGAGAGAACTGCAGCATTTATCGCTGAAGATTACAAACTTAGAAAGTATCTTAAAAAAGAGCTTTTTTACGCTGGTGTTGCAAGTATCATCATCGAAAGAACAGCTAAAAAAGTAAGAATTACTATCGTAACTGCTAGACCTGGAATTATCATTGGTAAAAAAGGTGCAGATATTGAGAAGTTGAAAACAACTTTAAATAAAATGTTTGGTAAAGATATCTCTTTAAATATTAAAGAAGAAAAAAGAGCTCAAGCATCTGCTCAATTGGCTGCTGAAAACGTTGCTACTCAACTTGAAAGACGTGTTGCCTTTAGACGTGCAATGAAAAAAGTTATTCAAGGTGCATTAAAGTCAGGAGCAAAAGGGATTAAAGTTGCTGTTGCTGGTAGACTTGGTGGTGCTGAGATGGCTAGAACTGAGTGGTACTTAGAAGGACGTGTTCCTCTTCATACACTTAGAGCTAAAATAGATTATGGTTTTGCAGAAGCTCAAACTACTTATGGAATCATCGGTATTAAAGTTTGGATTTTCAAAGGTGAAGTACTTGCTAAAGGTATTCAAGCTGAGCCAAAAGAAGAAAAAAGAGGTGGTCGTAAACCACGTCAAAAGAGAGGTGAATAGTTATGTTAATGCCTAAAAGAACAAAATTCCGTAAAGTTATGAAAGGTCGTAACCGAGGGAAGTCATTTAGAGGTAACAAGATTGAATTTGGTGAGTTCGCACTTAAAGCAGTATCTGCTGGTAGAATTAACTCAAGACAAATTGAGTCTGCAAGAATTACCATGACTAGAGAGATGAAAAGACAAGGTAAATCTTGGATTAGAGTTTTCCCTGATAAACCTCTTACACGAAAACCTCTTGAAACAAGAATGGGTAAAGGTAAAGGTGCAGTTGAGGAATGGGTTATGAACATTAAGCCAGGAAGAATTGTATTTGAAGTTGCTGGTGTTCCTGAAGATGTTGCACGTAAAGCGTTAACACTTGCATTGCATAAGCTTCCATTTAAATGTAAAATTATCGCTGCAAAGGATAGTAATGAAATATTCTAGTATTCAAGACAAAAGTGTTGAAGAATTAACAGCTATGTTAAAAGAAAAAAAGCTTGAGCTTTTTGGTCTTAAAGCAAAGCAAAAGACAATGCAGCTTACTAATACTAGTGAGCTTAAAGTTGCGAAAAAAGACATCGCAAGAATTCAAACAGCTATTACAGCTAACGCGTCGAAGTAAGGGGTTAAAATATGCCAAAAAGACAAATATCTGGTACTGTGATTAAAATATCTGGAGAGAAAACAGTTTCTATCGTTGTTGAGAGAAAAGTTATTCACCCAAGATACCACAAAACAGTAAAAAGATTTAAAAAATATCTTGTTCACGATGAAAAAGGTGAAGTTAATCTTGGAGATACAATCTCTGCGATTGAGTGTAGACCTCTTTCTAAAACAAAAAGTTTTAGACTTCTAAAAGTACTTTCAAAAGTTAAGAAGGGAGAGTTAGACTAATGGTTCAAGGTTTTACAAGATTAACTGTTGCAGATAACAGTGGTGCAAAAGAGATTATGTGTATTAAAGTTCTTGGTGGTTCTAAGAGAAGATACGCATCTGTGGGTGACGTTATTGTTGCTTCTGTTAAAAAAGCTCTTCCTACTGGAAAAGTTAAAAAAGGTAAAGTAGTTAAAGCTGTTGTTGTAAGAACTCATAAAGAGATTCAGAGAGAAAATGGTTCTTTAATCAGATTCGACGACAATGCTGCTGTAATTATTGATGATAAAAATGCACCAATTGGTACACGTATTTTTGGACCTGTAGCTAGAGAAGCTAGATACGCAGGGTTCATGAAGATTGTATCATTGGCACCGGAGGTATGGTAATGGCAAAGAAGTTCAAAATCAAAAAAGGTGACCAAGTTATGATCATCGCTGGTGATGATAAAGGTAAAACAGCACAAGTACTTAGAGTACTTACTAAGCAAGACGCTGTAATCGTAGAAGGTTGCAAAATTGCTAAGAAAACTGTTAAGCCAAGTGAAGAGAATAAAGATGGTGGTTTCGTAAACAAAGAGATGCCAATTCATATCTCTAATGTAAAAAAAGTAGAGGCATAATCTTATGAGTAGAATGAAGCAAAAGTACAATGACATTACTCCAGCTCTTCGTGAAGAGTGTGGTATTAAAAACGTAATGCAGACACCTAAGCTTGAGAAAATTGTTATCTCTGTTGGTGCTGGTGAAGAGGGTAAGGACAACAAACTTGTTCAAAACATGGCAGATACTATCTCTTTAATTGCTGGTCAAAAAGCAGTTATCGTTAATGCTAAAAAATCAGTTGCTGGTTTTAAAGCTAGAGAGGGTGCACCATCAGGTATTAGAGTAACATTACGTGGAGCTAACATGTATAACTTCTTTGATAAATTGGTTTCAATTTCATTACCAAGAGTGAAAGATTTTCGTGGAACACCTAGAAAAGGTTTTGATGGTCGTGGTAACTACAACTTCGGTCTTCAAGAGCAACTTATGTTCCCAGAAGTAGAATTTGATAACATTATTAAAACTCACGGTATGAACATTACAATCGTAACAAGTACTGAAAACGATAAAGAAGCATTCACTCTTTTAGAGAAGCTTGGAATGCCTTTCGCTAAAGGAAAGAACTAATGGCTAAGAAATCAATGATAGCTAAACAGCAGAAACCTGCTAAATTTAGCTCAAGAGCATATACAAGATGTAACATTTGTGGTAGACCACACTCTGTTTATAAAGATTTCGGTCTTTGCAGAATTTGTTTAAGAAAAATGGCAAACGAGGGTTTAATCCCTGGTATGAAAA
>JALUMR010000134.1 GCA_027055805.1 Campylobacteraceae bacterium | reverse complement strand
ATTAATCTAAGCTCTAAACTATCTGCTAACTTAGCCTTTACTCTAAAAGAAAATAGTATCACCATTCCAGCTAACAGCTCTAAAGTAGTAGATGCGATGCTATATGCGAATGAAGTAGGAAAAGGAGAAATCATACTCTATGGAGATGATGGAAAAGAGATAGTTAGTAAAAGTGTTGAACTGCCTATCTACAGCCCTTATGCTATCTCGACCAAAACATTTAAGGGCATAACAAATAAAAGTAAAACCTTTACAGCCCCTACAGAGTATAGTGATGCCAAAGTATACATAACACTCTCCAATAACCTCATAGGTGCGTTAAAATCTGACTTGAAGTATCTGGTAGGTTACCCATATGGTTGTGCTGAACAGACCTCGTCAAAACTCTCAGCTATGCATTATGCTAAAGCATTTTTAAACAAAGACAGCTTAGTAAGAGATAGTAAAAACTTTATTCGTCAAGGAATCAAAAAGCTCCAAAATATGCAAAACTACTATGGAGAGTTCTACTACTGGTCAGATGGAGAAAAAGTCAACTCCTACGCTTCACTCTATGCAGCTCAAACACTACTAGAGCTTAAGCGTGATGGTACAGAGATGAGTTCAGAGTTTACTAAAAAGATTATAAGTATGCTTAAAAGTGTTAGTAGTAAAGATGATAGTTATGAGGGTGCTTACACCAACTTCCATCGTCTCTATGCTGCTTTTATCTTAGCTGAACACAAAGCACTAGATGAGAGTACAGCAAACATGCTTTTTGAACAAAAAATCTATGCAAAACACTTTTTATCTAGCCTATATATGTCTGCCATTTTAAAAATGCAAGGGAAAGAGAAAGAGGCAAACAAACTATATAACAGTAACAACCATGCACTATCTCGTTATGCCATTAAACCTTATGGAAACAGAACAGGTAACTTTGAGTCCAATGTTCGTGACATGCTCTTGCACTTTATCATAAAAACAAGCTACTTCAACAAAGAGGCAAAAGACTTGGTCACCATTCAAAAAGAGTTCTCTAACCTCTACTCTACACAGAGTAAAGCTGTAGCACTTAAAGCTATAAGTCTCTATTTGGGTAAACCTCAAAACTCTCAACTCAATGTTGACGTTTTAGTTAATGGACAACTAGCAAACTATAGCGAACCAACAACCATTACCTTAGAGAAGCTAAACAGCCCTAGTATTACTCTAAAACCTAAAAAATCTGCCATGAGCTACAGTGTTGAACTGGTAAAACATCTTCCAAAAATAGCAAAAAATGAACTCTCTCCTACTAAAGAGCTTAGTATTATGCGTGAGTTTATAGATGATAACGGTAAAAAAGTAGAGCTAAATAACCTAAAACAGGGTGATAAAATCTACTCTAAAATCACCATCGCAAATCTTGAAGAGCAAAATCAAGTAGTCATAAGCCAAAGAGTTCCTGCTTGTCTATCTATTGTAAATAACAACATTAGCAACACCAAAGAGAAGTTTGAAAACAAAAATATTGATTTAGAATACAAAGAGATTAGAGATGATAGAGTTCTATATTTTATCAATTTAAAGAAAAAAGAAAAGTACGATAAAGTCCTTAAACAAAACAAACTTCTACAGAACAGAGGAACCATTTTTACTCCTCTAATGGTAACCACCAAAGGTGAGTGTCAACTTCCTGCTGTTATTACTGAAGCTATGTATGATAGTCGTATTGGTGATTATGCTAAAGAGGATGTTAGAGTCATGGTTAAGTAAGTTAAAGGGTACCTATTGAAGGTAACCCAAAAACATAAAAAAGTGGGTTAATATCTAAAATAAATTATAACCCAGCCTCTTTAATAGCCTCAGCTTGTGCATGATGATTGAGTGGGTCAAGTACCAACTTCAAGTTACCATCATTCATAATTCTATCTAATGAGTAGAGTGTCAAGTCGATTCTATGGTC
>JALUMR010000133.1 GCA_027055805.1 Campylobacteraceae bacterium | reverse complement strand
TACACACACTCTATTGGTTTTATTTTTTTAGTAGGCATTTTTTCTCTTCTTTTTAGAAACATACTCCTTAAAAAATATCTCTATGATACCCCTATGATGCTCTTTTTCTTAGCACCCTTTTCACATCTTGTTTTAGATGCGTTGGTTGGGGTTCATGCCAATCCTTACTTTTTTCCATTGAGTTCCCATGAGTTTGTTTTACCTTTTGGTATTTTGCCAAGTTCGGGAAGAATTAACATTCACAACTTCTACTTTTGGCGTAATATATTTATAGAAGTTGCTATATTTGTACCGATTTTAGTTACTTTTGTTCCGAGCCTTAGAAAATATTTTTTTAAATACAGAGTTTTAAAGCTAATGCTTCTGACGCTTTTTATTATAGGCATTAGCATTGGAATAAATTTAGATAGAACATAAAGGATTAATATGACTTTCAAAGAACTAGACAGCTATTTACTCTCAAAACAAGGAGCAACTTTTGACTATCCGTTTGATGAAGAAGTACGTGTCTATCGTATAGCTCAAAAGATGTTTGCCCTAACGTCAGAGAAACACCCCTTAGAGGTAAACCTAAAGTGTGACCCAATTTACTCTTTGGAACTTCGGAGTATCTATGAGGGTATTCGTGGAGGGTATCACATGAACAAAAAGCATTGGAATACCCTTACTTTAGAAGAGTCCGATGTCGATGAGGAAACGGTTAAAGAGCTTATAGACCACTCTTATGAGTTGGTCTATAAAAGCTTGACCAAGAAGAAGCGTGAGGAGTTGGGGTGATGCAATACGCTACCTCACCAACTCCTGATACCTCTGCAACAAATCAGGACTCTCAATAGACCCATGATGATGAACCTGTTTATACTCCCCATCTACCAACTTATAAACTCGACTGGTACGAATGGCTAAGTCTAGATTTTCACCTTTGGTTTCTACCCATCCACGTTCTCGACCAATGGCTACAAAACCACCATCAAACGCCACTATTGTGTAGTCATAAAACTCTACATAGACTTTGGCTTGACCTGAGAAAATACGGCTGTAGATGGTTTTAATCTCTTCCCATCCTCTTTTAATGCCACCTAGTGGATTGTCCATGGCTATCTCTTCGTTGTTGAGCCAATTTTTCTGCATGAGGTTAAAATCTCTTTGGTTGAAAGCTTTGTAAAACTCTACTAAAGCTTCGTGCATTTTGTTGTTGTATTGTTGCTCTTCACCTGTGATTGGGGTTTTGATGGGGGTCATTTTTTTTCCTTTATTGACCGTTTGGTCAAGTAGAAATATAACCTATTTGACCTTATGGTCAACTTATAGAATTTTCGCTATAATAATCTCATGAAAAAAGATACAAGAGAAGCACTAATAGATTCGGCATTTAACACCTTTTATAAACAAGGCTTTCAAGGGGCAAATATTGCTACTATTTTAAGCGAGGTTGGCATTAACAAAGGCTCCATGTACCACTTTTTTAAGTCTAAAAAAGAGTTAGGGTTGGCTGTTATAAAAGAGAGAATTGAGCAAAACCTTGTGAATAAATACACAAAAATCTTAGAAGAAAAGGAAAGTCTTAAAAATCTTTTCGATGCCATGCGTTCTGCTCCTGAAACCTTAGTTTTTGGTTGTCCTTTGAACAAAATGAGCCAAGAGATGCTCTATGTAGATAATGATTTTAAAAAATTACTTTCAGAAACTTATGTAATTTTTGAAAACCTTGTTGGTCAAATAGTTCAAAAAGAGGGTTTAGAAGATAGCAGTTCAAAGGCAAAACTCATTATTGCAACTTATGAGGGTGCGTTAATGATTTACCACCTTAATCAAAATAAGGTTGAGTTTCGAGCTACTTTAAGTGATTTGGAAAATCAGATAGCTTAATGAATTTCAACCTAAAGAACTTTTACTTGCTAAGCTCCATCACCTTTGTATCAACCCCATTTAGTGT
>JALUMR010000132.1 GCA_027055805.1 Campylobacteraceae bacterium | reverse complement strand
TCAAAGAGAATGGAGAGATATTGTTTGAGCAGAGTTTTAAAATTTGTGAAGAGTAAAATATTGGTTTTCAAACAAAAAGGATAAAAATGAATCTAAAAAAAAGAAAAATATACACATATACAGATGAAAACAAATTTTATTATACCGTGTCCGAACCTTTAGAGAGCATGGTTCTAACTCAAGATGGCTCTACTGTAATAGGTATTACAAGAAGTGGTAGTATACTGTTTTGGAACAGTTCTAATGGAAGATTAGAGAGTATTGTTACTAGAGAATATGACTATTTTTTTTCTGATAAGAGATATAAAAAACAACATGAGATACTTTTGAGTTCTGATGGCTCTTATGCTCTTGTTTTCGATGCTTTCTTGGGAGAAATAGTAAAGATAAATATAGCCAATAAAAAGATTGAATCGGTTGTTAAAACAAAATTTTTTATTGACCATGACTCTTATTTTAAACCTGTTCAAGCAGTGGCTATCTCTCCTAAAGATGATACTTTTCTTGTGGGTTTTAATGAAAAAATTGTTGTTAGCAATATGAAAAAATATACTTTGCTAGAGAAACTCATTTGGGAGGGTAACAGTGTCAATGTGTTGAGCTACAACGGTAAAGGTTTTTATTTTATTGCAGGTTCATTTGAGGGGAATATTGTCTTGTATGCACAACACCCCTTAAAAGAAATTTGGAGTATTGAAAAGGCTCACGTTGGAGCAGTGACAGCTCTATTATTTACAAAAAATACAGAAAAAATAATCTCAGCAGGAGATGATGGAGAGGTTAAAGTTTGGGATTTTCATACAGGTAGATATTTGTCTAACATCTATAAAACAGAACAGAAGATTAAAAATTTGGCTTTGAGTAAAGATGAGAGCTGTTTAGTTATAACTTTAGAGTATGAGGTTACTGTTTTAACTATGAAAGAGTTAGAAGCTGTTTCGGGTATAGACTTTAAAACAGAAGATATGGTTCTTTTTACACGTTTAGCTCATGAAAAAATAGTCATCTATACAAAATTAAATGGCTTACAGATGTATGATATGAAGAGTGCTAAACTACTCAAAAACTTTACAAAATCGGTCTATAGCAATCAGAACTTAACGCATGTACGTTTAGGGTGTGGTCAGAGAGATTTTTTAACACGACCACCTCTTAATATAAGCCTTGATAGTCGCTATTTGCTTTCTGCTCTTGCTACTCAACAGATAGCTCTTTGGGATATGAGAAAGATAGAGCTTATTGGTACATTTGGAGAGGGGAAGAAGTCTATTTCTGCTGTAGGAATTACAAGTGATAATAAGTATCTTTTTTCTGCTGGTTTTAACTATGTTGATGAGTATATAGCAGAGACCTCTATAGAAATGTATGAGGTAGAGAGTGCATTGTTGGTTTATCGTTTTGAGATAGATAAAGAGTATGTGAGTGTTGTCTCTTTAGGTGTTACGCCTGATGGTCGTTACCTTATTGCTTTACTCTCTGGTGGAACGGTTATGAAGTGGGACATAGAGAGTTTAGAGTTAGTAGAGTCTAAGGGGATTTCGTGCCATGAGTATGATATTTATGCTCCAACCATGAGTTGCGATGCCTCTTTAGTGATGTATGCTTTAGACAGAAGTAGTAGTTGGGACAGAGAGATAAGTTCTATAGAGATAGTAGATATTGCAACAGGAAATAGGCTAGAAAATATAGAGTATCAAGCAAAGGTAGATAGTCATGTATTTTTAACCATAGAGATTAGTACCGACAATCGTTATGTTACACTCTATGCTGATAATTTAAAACTTTTTTGTTGGGATAGAGTAGATAAACTCTTTATATATAAATCTAAGAGTGAAGATTTGAGTGATAAAAATAATACTAACAGAATGGTTCGTTCTGTTATATCTCCTAATAGAAAATATAGAGTCAATATTTATGAAGATGAAAAACAAGGTCTTTCCA